>NZ_JBMOWQ010000225.1:0-16918 GCF_049310485.1 Pseudomonas sp. GZD-209 | reverse complement strand
GGGGGAAAAGCCCGCCCGTATGTTTGTTGTGGGGGGGGGGGGGGGAGTGTTCTTCCCCCGCGATTTTTTTCGACCCCTGAGTTCTTCTATTGATATTCCCAAACGTTAGTTCATAAAGATTTTACAAACGAATAGGGTATATAGACCGGACCACCGGACCAGCAAACGTCTGCCGACCTCACCCCGAGGCGGCACAGTCAACTTTTGTGAGGTAAGGAATGGTCAGGATCACAATCACCCCAGTGGCCAACGCCAGGGCATTGAGTGCAGCCAAGGAGCGGTACTGATGTCCAGCCAGCCAACTACCCAATCGCACAGCGACACCGACAGCTCGCCCCTGCTGCTGCCCGCCAAGGTGCTGCAAAGCGACCAGGAGGCCCTGCAGGCCGCCCGTGAACTGGCCGACGTGGCCCGCCACAACGCCGCCAGCCGCGACCAGCAGCGCAAGCTGCCGTGGGCCGAGATCGAACAGTTCACCCGCAGCGGCCTGGGCAGCATCAGCATCCCCAAGGCCTACGGCGGCCCGGAAGTGTCGTTCGTGACCATCGCCGAAGTGTTCCGCCTGATCAGCGCCGCAGACCCGGCGCTGGGGCAGATCCCGCAGAACCAGTTCGGCATCCTGCAGCTGGTGCGCCTGACCGCCACCGAGGCGCAGAAACAGCGGATCTTCCGCGCCGTGCTCGACGGCTGGCGCATCGGCAATGCCGGGCCGGAGCGCGGCACCAAGGACACCCTGACGCTCAAGGCGCGCATCACCCGCAAGGGCGACGACTTCAGCATCAGCGGCGAAAAGTTCTACTCCACCGGCGCCCTGTACGCCCACTGGGTGGCGGTCAAGGCGCTGGACGACGAAGGCCGCCAGCGCCTTGCATTCGTGCGCCGTGGCAGCCGCGGCTTGCGCATCATCGACGACTGGTCGGGCTTTGGCCAACGCACCACCGCCAGCGGCACCGTGCTGCTGGAACAGGTGCCGGTGGACGCCGACCTGGTTGTGGATAACTGGCGCCAGCGCGATGTACCGAACATCCAGGGCGCGGCCTCGCAACTGATCCAGGCGGCCATCGACGCCGGTATCGCCGAAGCGGCGATCGAGGACGCGATCACTTTCGTGCGCGAGAAGTCGCGGCCGTGGATCGAAGCCAAGGTCGAGCGCAACAGCGACGACCCTTATGTGATCGCCGACATCGGCCGCCTGAAGCTCGACCTGCATGCCGCCGAAGCGCTGCTGCGCAGGGCCGCCAAGGTGCTCGACGAAGTCAACGCCGGCCCCATCGACGATGCCGCCGCTGCGCGGGCCTCGATCGCGGTGGCCGAGGCCAAGGTGCTCACCACCGAGATTTCGTTGCAGGCCAGCGAGAAGCTGTTCGAGCTGGCCGGCAGCCGCGCGAGCCTGGCCGAGTACAACCTCGACCGGCACTGGCGCAACGCCCGGGTGCACACCCTGCACGACCCGGTGCGCTGGAAGTACCACGCGGTCGGCGCCTACTACCTCAACGGCACCCTGCCAGCCCGCCATTCCTGGATCTGATTTTCGGCCCATCGCGGGGGGGGGGGGGGGAGGAAGGAGTGAGAGGGGGGGGGGGGGGGGTGAGGGGCCTTGTGTTGTAGCGCCCTTCTTGTTTTTTTGGTGTGGGTGTTCTCCCCCCCCCCGCGATGAGGCCTTCGGAGAGCACCATGACTGCATCCCTCATCACCAGCGACGCCCAGGCCCTGGCCGTCGCCGAAGAACTCGCCCACCACCTGCGCCAGGACAGCGCCGTGCGCGACCGCGAACGCCGCCTGCCCCACGCCGAACTCGAACGCTTCGTGCACACCGGCCTATGGGGCATCAGCGTGCCCAAGGCCTTTGGCGGCGCCGGCGTGTCCAGTGCCACCCTGGCCAAGGTCGTGGCGCGCATCGCCCAGGCCGACGCCTCGATCGGGCAGATCCCGCAGAACCACTTCTACGCCCTCGAAGTGCTGCGGGTGAACGGCACCCCGGAGCAACAGAAACGGCTGTATGCCGAAGTCCTCGCCGGCCGCCGCTTCGGCAATGCCCTGGCCGAAATCGGCACCAAGAACGCCCACGAACGCACCACGCGCCTGACCCGCGATGGCGAGCATTACCGCATCAACGGCCGCAAGTTCTACTGCACCGGCGCCATTTATGCGCAACGCATCCCGACGCTGGTGATCGACGAACAGGACGTGCAGCACCTGGCGTTCGTGCCCGCCGACAGCCAGGGCATCGAAGTGATCGACGACTGGAGCGGCTTCGGCCAACGCACCACCGGCAGCGGCTCGGTGGTGTTCGACAACGTGCCGGTACGCGCCGAAGACGTGGTGCCGTTCGGCAGCGCCTTCGAGCGCCCGACCACGGTCGGCCCGCTGGCACAGATTCTCCACGCGGCCATCGACACCGGCATCGCCCGCGCCGCCTTCGAAGACGCCCTGCACTTCGTGCGCAGCCGCAGCCGGCCGTGGGTCGACTCGGGTGTCGACAAGGCCAGCGACGACCCACTGACGCTGAAGAGCTTCGGCCACCTGGCGATCCGCCTGCACGCCGCCGAAGCGCTGCTGGAGCGTGCCGGCGAAATCCTCGACATCGCCCAGGCCGACAGCACCGCCGACACCCTCGCCGCAGCCTCGATTGCCGTGGCCGAGGCGCGGGCGATCAGCACCGAAATCTCGCTGGCCGCCGGCACCACCCTGTTCGAACTGGCCGGCAGCCAGGCCACCCTGGCCGAGCACAACCTCGATCGTCACTGGCGCAACGCCCGGGTGCACACCCTGCACGACCCGGTGCGCTGGAAGTACCACGCCATCGGCAACTTCTACCTCAACGACGAGAAGCCGCCGCGTCGGGGGACCATCTGATGGCCAAGCAGATCCTGCTCAATGCGTTCAACATGAACTGCATCGGGCACATCAACCACGGCCTGTGGACCCACCCGCGGGACACCTCGACCCAGTACAAGACCCTCGACTACTGGACCAACCTGGCCCGCCTGCTGGAGCGCGGGCTGTTCGACGGGCTGTTCATCGCCGATATCGTCGGCACCTACGACGTGTACGGCCAGTCGCTGGACGTGACACTCAAGGAGTCTATCCAGCTGCCGGTCAACGACCCGCTGCTGCTGGTCTCGGCCATGGCATCGGCAACCCGGCATCTGGGCTTCGGCCTTACCGCCAACCTGACCTATGAAGCGCCCTACCTGTTCGCCCGGCGCCTCTCCACCCTCGACCACCTGAGCAACGGCCGAGTCGGCTGGAACATCGTCACCGGCTACCTCGACAGCGCCGCCCGGGCCATGGGGCTGGAACAGCAACCCGAGCACGACCGCCGCTACGACCAGGCCGACGAGTACCTGCAGGTGCTGTACAAACTGCTCGAGGGCAGCTGGGACGACGATGCCGTGGTCGCCGACCGCGCGCAGCGTGTGTATGCGCGCCCGGACAAGGTGCACAAGGTCATCCACCACGGTGAGTTCTACGACGTCGAGGGCTACCACCTGTGCGAACCCTCGCCGCAGCGCACCCCGGTGCTGTTCCAGGCCGGCAGTTCGGCACGTGGCCTGGCCTTTGCCGGCAACCATGCCGAGTGCGTGTTCATCAGCGGCCAGGACAAGGCCGCCACCCGCGCCCAGGTCGACAAGGTGCGTGCAGCGGCGCAGGCCGCTGGTCGCGACCCGCAGGCGGTCAAGGTGTTCATGGGCATCAGCGTGATCGTTGCCGCAACCGAGGACGAAGCCCGCGCCCTGCACGCCGAGTACCTGCACTACGCCAGCCCCGAGGCCGGCGTGGCGCACTTCGCCAGCTCCACCGGTATCGACTTCTCGCGCTACGGGCTGGACGAGCCGATCGGCTTCGCCAAGGGCAATGCCATCCAGTCCGCCACTCGCCAGCTGCAAGACAGCGCCTGGACCCGCCGCCGCCTGCTGGAGCAGCACGCCCTGGGCGGGCGCTACGTCACCCTGGTCGGCAACCCCGAACAGGTCGCCGAGCAACTGATCGGCTGGCTCGACGACACCGGCCTGGACGGTTTCAACCTGACACGCACCGTCACCCCGGAAAGCTTCGAGGCCTTCATCGACCTGGTAGTACCCGAACTGCAGCGCCGTGGCCGCTACAAGACCGCGTACGCCGAAGGCACCCTGCGCGAGAAGCTGTTCGCCAGCGACCACCCGCACCTGCCCGCCGACCACCCCGGATCCACCTACCGCAACACCCACACCCCTGCCCCGACTGGAGCCCTGCACCATGCTTGAGAAACTGTTCCGGCCCGTCGCGGCCATCGCCCTGGGCCTCGGCCTGTCCGCCGCCGCCTTCGCCGCCGAACCACTGAAGATCGGCACCACCGCCGCCTTCGCCATCCCGCTGGAAGCGGCGGTGGCTGAAGCCCATAAACAAGGCCTGGAAGTGAAGCTGATCGAGTTCAGCGACTGGATCGCGCCCAATGTCAGCCTCAACAGCGGCGACATCGACGTGAACTACTTCCAGCACATCCCCTTCCTGGAAAACGCCAAGGCCGCCGCCGGCTTCAACCTGGTGCCCTACGCACCGGGGATCATCAACAACGTCGGCCTGTACTCGAAAAAGTACAAGAGCTTCGCCGAACTGCCCGAAGGCGCCAGCGTGGCCATCGCCAACGACCCGATCAACAGCGGCCGTGGCCTGCAGCTGCTGGCCAAGGCCGGGCTGATCACCCTCAAGCCGGGCGTGGGCTACAAGGCCACCGAAGACGACATCATCGCCAACCCGAAGAAGATCAGAATTCTCCAGGTCGAGGCCGTGCAGCTGGTGCGCGCCTACGATGACGCCGACCTGGTACAGGGCTACCCGGCCTATATCCGCCTGGCCAACACCTTCGACGCCACCTCGGCGCTGCTGTTCGACGGCCTGGAAAACAAGGAATACGTGATCCAGTTCGTCATCCGCCCGCAGGAGAAGAACGACCCGCGCCTGGCCAAGTTCGTCGACATCTATCAACACTCGCCCGCCGTGCGCGCAGCCCTGGACAAGGCCCATGGCAAGCTGTACCAGGCCGGCTGGGAAGGCTGACATGAGCCAGGCCAGCGCCCTCAGGGCGCTTCCCTCGCAGCCAGTGCCGCTCAAGGCACCTGAACAAGTGCTGCGCCCGGAGGTGAACCAGGCCCATGTGCGCTTCATCGGCCTGGGCAAGACCTACCCGGGCCAGGCGCAACCGGCGCTGCAAGGCATCGACCTGAACATCCGCCGTGGCGAGATCTTCGGCATCATCGGCCGCAGCGGCGCCGGCAAGTCGTCGCTGCTGCGCACCATCAACCGCCTGGAGCAGCCAAGCCAGGGCCGGGTGCTGATCGACCAGGTGGACATCGCGCCTTTCGACGAAGACCGCCTGGTGGCCCTGCGCCGGCGCATCGGCATGATCTTCCAGCACTTCAACCTGATGTCGGCCAAGACCGTGTGGCAGAACGTCGAGCTGCCGTTGAAGGTGGCCGGTGTGAGCAAGCCCGAGCGCCAGCGCAAGGTGCGTGAGCTGCTGGAGCTGGTGGGGCTGGCGGAAAAACACCACGTCTACCCGGCGCAGCTGTCCGGCGGGCAGAAGCAGCGGGTCGGCATCGCCCGGGCGCTGGTGCACGACCCCGAAATCCTGCTGTGCGACGAAGCCACCTCGGCGCTCGACCCGGAAACCACCGCATCGATCCTCGAACTGCTGCGCGACATCAACCAGCGGCTGGGCCTGACCGTGGTGCTGATCACCCATGAGATGGCGGTCATCCGCGATATCTGCCAGCGCGTGGTGGTGCTCGAGCGCGGCGAAGTGGTCGAGCAGGGCGAGGTGTGGCAGGTGTTCGGGGCGCCACGCCACGAGGTCACCCGCACCTTGCTCGCGCCCTTGCAGACGCGCCTGCCCGCCGCCTTGCAGGCCAGCCTGCGGGCCAGCCCGGCCAGCCGCGATTCGGCCGTGGTGCTGCGCCTGCAGCTAGTCGGTGAACCGGAGCTGAGCACGCTGTTCAGCGACCTGGGTGGCCGCGTGCGCCTGCTCCAGGGCGGCGTCGAAACCATCGGCGAGCATGCCCTGGGCCAGTTGATCCTGGCCGTGCGCGGCTCACCGCTGGACACTCATCAATTGCTCGAGCGCGCCCGCCGCTGGGCTGCGGATGTGGAGGTACTGGGCCATGTGGATTGATCGCCTGCTGCAAGGCTTGCTCGACACCCTGCTGATGGTCGGCGTGTCCTCGCTGGTGGCGCTGCTCGTGGGGGTGCCGATGGCGGTGCTGCTGGTCACCAGCGACAAGGGCGGGATCTTCGAGGCGCCGGCGCTCAACCGGGTGCTGGGCGCCATCGTCAACCTGTTCCGCTCGATCCCGTTCCTGATCCTGATGGTCGCGCTGATCCCCTTCACCCGCCTGGTGGTCGGCACCACCTACGGCGTGTGGGCGGCCGTGGTGCCGCTGACCATCGCCGCCACGCCGTTCTTCGCACGGATTGCCGAGGTCAGCCTGCGCGAGGTCGACCATGGCCTGATCGAAGCGGCCCAGGCCATGGGCTGCCGGCGCTGGCACATCGTCTGGCATGTGCTGCTGCCCGAGGCGCTGCCGGGGATCGTCGGCGGTTTCACCATCACCCTGGTGACGCTGATCAACTCGTCGGCCATGGCCGGGGCGATCGGTGCGGGGGGGCTGGGGGATATCGCCTACCGCTATGGCTATCAGCGCTTCGACAGCCAGATCATGCTGACGGTGATCGTCATGCTGGTGGCGCTGGTGGCGCTGATTCAGCTGGGCGGGGACCGCTTGGCCAAGGGTTTGAACAAGCGTTGAGCCCATCGCGGGGGGGGGAGAGAACCCCCCCCCCCCCCCCCGCCCTCCCCCCCTCCCCCCCCCCCCCCGATACGATCTCAGCCCCAGTGCAGCTCTGCCGCCGGCACCGGCCGCCCGAACCAGTACCCTTGCCCCAGCTGGCACTGCTGCTCCAGCAGGAAGCGCGCCTGCTCGGCCTGCTCGATGCCTTCGGCATGCACCTGCATGCCCATGCTGCGCGCCAGGGCGATGATCACCCGCACGATGGCAATGTCGTCATCGTCGAAGGGCAGGCCCGCGACGAAGCCCTGGTCGATCTTCAGTTTCTGCACCGGCAGGCGCTTGAGGCGCAGCAACGAAGAGTAGCCGGTGCCGAAATCGTCGATGGCCAGGGTCAGCCCCAGCTCGCGCAGGCGGTGCAGCTGCTCCAGCGCCACTTCCGGGTCTTCCATCACCGCGCTTTCGGTGACTTCCAGCTCCAGCAACGACGGGTCGAGGCCGGTGTCGTGCAGCACATCGGCCACCTGCCGGTACAGCTCGCGCTGGCTGAACAGGCGGCTGGAAATGTTGACGGCGACGAACGCCAGCACCCGGCCGTCCTGCTGCCACTGCACCATCTGCCGACAGGCCTGGCGCAACACCCAGGCATCGATCTCGGCGATCAGCCCGGTGCGCTCGGCAATCGGGATGAACTCCCCCGGCGGTACCAGGCCCCGCTGGGGATGCTGCCAGCGCACCAGCGCTTCGACGCCGATCATCTTCGCGTTGAACAGGTCGTACACCGGCTGGAAGAACACCCGCAGTTCCTCCTGTTCCAGCGCCCGGCGCAACTCGCCGGCGGTCTCGACCCGGTGCTGGGCGTGGGCGGTCAGTTCCTCGGTGTACAGCGCGTAGCAGGCGCGGCCACTGCTCTTGGCCTTGAACAGCGCCGAGTCGGCGTTGCGCAGCAGCTGTTCGGCGCTCAGCGCATCGCTGGGGAACAGGCTGATGCCGATGCTGGCACTGATGAACAGGCGGTGGTCATCAAACGTGAAGGGCTCACGCAAGCGCTCGATGATGCTCTGCGCCAGCTTGCCGGCCTGGCCGACCTGCTGGCAGTTCTCGGCCAGCACGCCGAATTCGTCGCCGCCCAGGCGGGCCAGGGTGACGCCACTGCCCACCACTTCGCGCAGGCGATCACCCACCAGCTTGAGCAACTGGTCACCGATGGTGTGGCCAAGGCCGTCGTTGATGCTCTGGAAATGATCGAGGTCGAGCAACAGCAATGCGCAACCGCGTTTGTTCAGTTGCGCGGCAGCCAGCGCCTGCTCGGCACGGTCGTTGAACAACAGACGGTTGGGCAGGCCGGTCAGCGGGTCGTGATGGGCAAGGTAGGCGAGCTCCTGCTCGGTGTGCTTGATCGCACTGATGTCGCTGAACACCGCCACATAGTGGCTGAGCTCGCCGCTGTCGTCGCAAATGGCGCAGATCGTCTGCCATTGCGGGTAGATCTCGCCGCTTTTGCGGCGGTTCCAGATCTCGCCGCTCCACTCGCCCTTGGCGTTGAGCGCGGCGTAGATCTGCTGGTAGAACGGCGCGCCATGGCGGCCAGACTTGAACTTGCTTGGGCGCTGGCCGATGACCTCGTCCTGCTGGTACCCGGTGATGCGCATGAAGGCCCGGTTGACGTGCACGATCAGGCCGTTGCGATCGGTCACCAGCACGCCTTCGAGGGTGCTGTCGAACACCGCCGCGGCCATGCGCAGGCGTTCGCGGTCTTCGCTGCGCAGGCGTGCACCGATGCCGATGAAGTTCAACAGCCGGGCGCGCGAGACGAAGATCAGCAAGGCACTGAGCAACACCCAGACCACTACATTGATCTGCCGGCCCACGGTCAGCGCCAGCGGGTCCTCGGACATGCTCTGCAAGACCAGCTCCGACAGCGTCAGCCAGAGGATCGAAAGCAGCAGGTAGAGCCCGGCCATACGCAAGGCGTCGCGAACGGAAACAGACATGTCGGGTCGGTGAGCCCATGGAAAATGAGGGGGCATTATAAAGGCTGAAACACCCTGTGACTTCCTATCAAAAAGGCCGACTGGTTTTATTTGCCTGCCAAGGGATAATGCCAGCGCTGTTCCCCTGTGTTTGCGAGGGTTTTTCCCGCTATGTGGTACTACGGTTTGCTCGATCTGTCGGCCTGGCAACTGGTCGCCGTCACCCTGCTGATGACCCATGTGACCATCGTCAGCGTCACCATCTACCTGCACCGCTACTCTGCGCACCGGGCGCTGGAGCTGAATGCGGGGCTCAAGCATTTCTTCCGTTTCTGGCTGTGGCTTACCACTGCGCAGAACACCCGCGAGTGGACCGCCATCCACCGCAAGCACCACGCCAAGTGCGAAACCCCTGACGACCCGCACAGCCCGCTGCACAAGGGCCTGGGTACCGTGCTGCGCAAGGGCGCCGAACTCTATCGCGAAGAGGCGCGCAACGAAGAGACGCTGCGCATCTATGGCAAGAACTGCCCGGACGACTGGATCGAACGCAATCTCTACACGCGCTACAAGCTCGGCGGCATCGCCCTGATGGCGGTCATCGACCTGCTGCTGTTCGGCACCATCGGCATCACCATCTGGGCGGTGCAGATGATGTGGATTCCGTTCTGGGCCGCCGGCGTGGTCAACGGCCTCGGCCATGCGGTGGGTTACCGCAACTTCGAATGCCGCGACGCCGCCACCAACCTGGTGCCCTGGGGCATCATCATTGGCGGCGAAGAGCTGCACAACAATCACCACACCTACCCCAACTCGGCCAAGCTCTCGGTACGCCGCTGGGAATTCGACATGGGCTGGATGTGGATCCGCCTGCTGAGCATGCTGCGCCTGGCCAAGGTGCAGCGGGTGGCGCCCATCGCCCATCGGGTCGAGGGCAAAGCGTCGCTGGACATGGACACCGCCATGGCCATCCTCAACAACCGTTTCCAGATCATGGCCCAGTACCGCAAGCTGGTGATCGGCCCCTTGGTGAAACAGGAGCTGGGCAAGGTCGACGCCTCAATGCGCCACCGCTTCCGCCGCGCCAAACGCCTGCTGTCGCGTGAGACCAGCTTGCTGCAGGACCGTCATCACGTGCGCATCGAATCGATGCTGGCGCACAGCCAGTCACTCAAGACCATCTACGAGAAACGCCTGGCGCTGCAGCAGATCTGGGCGCGCACCAGCGCCAACGGCCACGACATGCTCGCTGCCATGAAGGACTGGGTGCACGAGGCCGAGGCCAGCGGTATTCAGTCACTGCGTGATTTCGCCGCCCAACTCAAGACCTACTCGCTGCGCCCCACAGGCACCTGATAGCCGTTGATCGGCATGCCCCGCAATGGGGCATGCCGCCCGGAACTTCCCTCCCCGATACCACTCCAACGCGGCACATCGTCCGCGTGGCGGGCCGGTTCGTGGCCGCACGCCCCACGTCGAGAACCGTTCCGTGCACATGGCCAAAGACCTCCCGCCCACGTTTACCGACCCTCCCCGCCCCGAAGCGGCCCAGACGCTGCTCGCCCTGCTGCATGCCCAAGGCGAAGTGGCCCGCCTGAGCGAGCGCGAACAGCTCTATTCATCGTTGCTCGACAGCGTCAACGCCGTGCTCTGGGCCTTCGACTGGGAAACCCGCCAGGTGCTCTATGTCAGCCCGGCCTACGAACGCCTGTTCGGTCGCCCGGCCAGCCTGGTGCTGGCCGACTACAACGAGTGGCGCGACGCCATCTACCCGGACGACCTCGAATACGCCGAGCGCAGCCTGGCCCAGGTGCTGGTAAAGGGTACCGTCGAGGACCGCGAGTACCGCATCCTCAATGGCGCCGGCGAAGTGCGCTGGGTCAGCGACAAGTGCTACATCAACCAGCAGCGTGAGGGTGATCAGCGGGTGATCATCGTCGGCATCGCCGAGGACATCACCGAAAAGAAGCAGCTCGAAGGCGAGTTGCATCGCCTGGCCACCACCGATGTGCTCACGCAAAGCAGCAACCGCCGGCACTTCTTCGAATGCGCCCAACAGGCGTTCGACAATGCCCGGATACATGGCACGCCGCTGGCATTCCTGCTGTTGGACATCGATGACTTCAAGCTGATCAACGACAGTTACGGGCACCAGGAAGGCGACCAGGTACTGCAGCGCATCGCCGACAGCGGCAAGGCCGTGCTACGGCGTGGCGATCAGTTCGGGCGGATCGGTGGTGAAGAGTTCGCCGCAGTGTTCCCCGGCTGCACTGCGCAGATGGCCGAACAGATCGCCGAGCGCCTGCAGCGGGAGATCCAGTGTCTGAGTTTCAGCCACGGGCAGCAGACTTACGGCGTGACCGTTAGCCAGGGGCTGACCGGGCTGACCGATGAGGACGAAACGCTCGACAGCCTGTTCGCCAGAGCTGATGCGGCGATGTACCGCGCCAAGCGGCAGGGCAAGAACCAGATCGTAAAAGGCTGACCGGTTACCCGCCCGTAATGTGCAGCAAGTAGCTCATTTCATTTCGTAACGGCTAAGAGCCACTCGTAATCGATCCGGCCGCTACGTGGCCCGACCAGCACACCTTCAGGCTCTTTCTCCCGGCCCTCCCTGAACGCGACATCGAGAATATGCCACTGCTGGTCGGTGATTTCGCCCGCAAGGGCGTCAGCTTCGGCAGTGTATCGCTTGATCAATGCTGCCTTCCTGGAACTTGTCGAATAGTTCATGGGCACCTCTGATATCTGGATAGTGGTTTGTTCGTCAGTCGCCCCTAGCGGCTTCACAAGACGCCCGGCAGGATCACGTACGAAACCAAGGGATAAGTACAAAAATTCGACACCCGGATCGGGTTGTTGAACCTCGATCTGCGAGTACCTGAGCATCCGTGCGTATTCAATAACAGCAAACAGCAACAGCGAGGCCACCAGGCCTCTCAATGGATTCTCCGGGCCTGGTTTGCCCTCCAGCAGAATGATCTTGATGCAGTGATTGCTTCTGCGGGGGCTGGCGTAACAGAGACCGCAGAGCACATGCTCAGACCACAACGAAACGTCGAATCCCTTGAGATCTCGATCAGCCCAGCGTGAAACGTCCTCCCAGGGAAAATGGTGAGTCTGCCTGCCCCAGGACTGCAGAGCCTCGATCGCCATGCTTCCAATAGGCTCGAAACGCACCTTTTCAACGTCGAGCTCAGCACCAGACGTGCAGTACCTATTGGAGAATGCTTCATGGGCGAGTATTCGCGCCCTGGAACGATAGACCTGATAGCGCAGGTCGCGATGCCTGTAAGTATTCATCCTCAGCCACAACCTTCCTGCCATTCCGTTGGTGGAGTGGCAGGAAAACTACGCCTGAAGAACTTCCATGGATACCAACGGACGTCCTCAACACCTGTAGGACCGATCCCAAGTCTGATGCAACACCGCTACGCGGCTCAGGCCTGGCGCTCTTCTCCGTCCACGGGCTCGGCATCTGCTGCGGGAGTTACCAGCAAATCAACCTCCGGCTCACTTTCAGCATCCTGTGCCGCCAGGCGCTCAGCTTCCTCCCGGGCTACCGCTTCGGGGTCCACCTTGCGCAACCGCGTCAACTCCGGCAGCCCGAGCTTGAGCAACCGCGCCGTCTTGCCGCTGGCGACCTTTTCCAGCCCTTCGCTGGGCCTGAGCCGCGCCAGCTGGCCGGCCAGGCTCATGGCCAGGATCTCCCGCGAGTAAACACCGCCGCCCAACTGATACACCGCAGCGATCAGCTCACGCAGGTTCAGCGGCAAGCGCCAGCGGGTGCGCAGCGCCGAGCCGAACGGCGCGCCGAATTCGTTGAGCGACAACTGAACCTGGTCTTCATCCAGTTCGCCGCCCGCCAGGCGCCACTCCTGCAAGGTACGCAGCACCGCCAGGTCACCCAGGCAATGCAACAGCCCCGCGCAGTAGCAACGGCCTTCGTCCACCTCGAGCATGCGTGCCAGGGTGCGGCCGTACTCGGCGGTGTGCAGGGAAAAGTCCCAGTAACGGGCAGCGTGGCGCGCCAGCAAGGGGTCGCTCAAGCGCGCACTGCGCTTGAGGGTCAGGCCCAGAATCAGGTTCATGCTCTGGGTGCTGCCGAGCTTGTTCAGCGCTTGCATCAACGTCTGCACCGGCGCATCGCGGTGCATCGCGGCACTGTTGGCGGCGGCGATCAGCACCCCGGTGATCTGCGGGTCGTTGCGCACCTCCTCCTCGAGCACCTTGAGGTTCAGGCCCTCGGGGTTGAGGGCGCGCTTGATCGCCACCTGCACGTCGGCGAACAACGGGCCGCCGTCGGCAGTAGCGCGGCGCTGTTCGAGGAAGGCCGACAGCTTGAGCCCCGGCGGCAGCGCCGGGACCGGGCAGGCAATCTGCTCGCCGACGTGCACCAGCAGGTCTTCCAGGCGTTTGCGCAGGTTATCCAGGTCGAGCGGTTTGCTCAGGTAGGCGGTAGGGTGCAGTGGCAGCGCTTCGCGCACGCTGGCGGTATCGGTGCGGTTGCTCATGAGGATGAACGGCATACCCGACTGTTCGCCCTGCTTGCGCACCTTGCGCAGCAGGTCGAGGCCATCGAGCCCGGCGAGTTCGCGGGCAGCGATGATCAGGTCGGGCTTGGTTGCCAGCGCGCTCAGCGCCTGGGGGCCATCGGCACAGACGTGCAAGCGTGCATCGCAACGCACGCTGAGCAGCATTTCGCTGAGCATGTCACGCACCCAAGGGTCGCCCTCGGCAATCAAGACACAAGGGGGGATAGGGTCGGCGGCGCTCATGAGCGAGTCTCCTGATAATGGCGCGCGATCCTTCGCAGCTTCCACGGAATCCTCGTACAACCTTAGCGCCTGAAACCGACAAACGGCATAAAAAAAACCCGCCTAGGCGGGTTTTTTCTGAAGCGTGTCACATTCAGGCGAGTTCGGCGAAGCACTCTTCGATGATCGCCAGGCCTTTGTCCAGCAGTGCGTCTTCGGCGGTCAGCGGCACCAGGATGCGCAGGACGTTGCCGTAGGTACCGCAGGACAGCAGGATCAGGCCCTTGTCACGCGCCTTGGCGACAACCTGGCCAACGGCGGCAGCGTTCGGGGTGTGGGTACCCTTCTCGAACACTTCCACAGCGATCATCGAACCCAGACCGCGGACGTCGCCGATGATCGGGTGCTTCTTCTGGATTTCACGCAGGCCAGCGGTCAGGCGCTCGCCGACAGCCTTGCTGCGATCCAGCAGTTTCTCTTCCTCGAACACTTCGATCACGGCCAGGGCCGCAGCGCAAGCGATCGGCGAACCGGCATAGGTGCCGCCCAGGCCGCCCGGGGCGATGGCGTCCATGTACTCGGCCTTGCCGCACACACCGGCCAGCGGGAAGCCGCCAGCGATGGACTTGGCGAAGGTGGTCAGGTCAGGCGCAACACCCATCTGCTCCATGGCGAAGAAGGTGCCGGTACGGCCAGCGCCGGTCTGCACTTCGTCGGCAATCAGCAGGATGCCGTGCTGGTCGCACAGGGCGCGCAGGCGCTTCATCAGCTCTTTCGGCGCTGGCAGGAAGCCGCCTTCGCCTTGTACCGGCTCGAGGATGATCGCGGCGATGTCGCGCGGCTCGGCGTCGTTCTTGAAGATGCGCTCGACCGAAGCGATGGCGTCGTCAACGCTGACACCGTGCAGCTCGCTCGGGAACAGGGCGCGGAACACGCCGCCCGGCATCAGGCCCATGCCAGCGGAGTACGGCACGACCTTGCCGGTCAGGCCCAGGGTCATCATGGTACGGCCGTGGTAACCACCGGTGAAGGCGATCACGCCAGCGCGGCCAGTGGCGGCACGGGCGATCTTGACGGCGTTTTCGACAGCTTCCGAGCCGGTGGTGACCAGCAGGGTCTTCTTGTCGAAGTCACCTGGGACCAGCTTGTTGATCTTCTCGCACAGCTCGACGTAGGGCTCGTAGGCCAGCACCTGGAAGCAGGTGTGGCTGACCTTGGTCAGCTGCTCTTGCACGGCCGCGACCACTTTCGGGTGCAGGTGGCCGGTGTTCAGTACTGCGATGCCGCCGGCGAAGTCGATCAGTTCGCGGCCTTCAACGTCGATCACCGTCGAGTTCTTCGCGGTATCGACGAAGATCGGGTGAATCTGGCCAACGCCACGTGGGACGGCGGCGACACGGCGTTGCATCAAGGATTCGTTGGTCTTGCTCATAATGCCCTCATTCGCGCCGACTCTGACGGCGCTGTTATTCGGGGGTGGCTGGGTGTGTTCACGTTCAGTATTCGTTGATCGACTGTCGTGAACGCCCTGGCCACCAGGTACTGCGGTGTCAAAAAGACCAGCGAGGCGTCGCTCTCGCGCCCCGCTGGCAGAGGTAAATACTGCTCTTTCAGTCAGCGATCAGACGCTGATGCACAGGTATTTGATTTCGAGGTAGTCCTCGATGCCGTACTTGGAACCTTCGCGGCCCAGGCCCGAGGCCTTGATACCGCCGAACGGCGCGACTTCGTTGGAGATCAGGCCGGTGTTGATACCAACCATGCCGTATTCCAGGGCCTCGGCAACACGGAACACACGGCTCATGTCGCGGGCGTAGAAGTACGAGGCCAGGCCGAACTCGGTGTCGTTGGACATGGCGATGACTTCGGCCTCGTCCTTGAAGCGGAACAGCGGCGCCAGCGGGCCGAAGGTCTCTTCTTTAGCGACAGCGGCAGTCTTCGGCACGTCGACCAGGATGGTCGGCTCGAAGAAGTTGCCTTCGATCAGCTTGCCACCGGACAGCACCTTGGCGCCTTTGGAGACGGCGTCTTCGATGTGTTCCTGGACCTTGGCGACAGCCTTGCCGTCGATCAGCGGGCCGGTGGTGGTGCCTTCTTCCAGGCCGTTACCGATCTTCAGCTTGGCCACAGCGGCCTTGAGCTTCTCGGCGAACGCCTCGTAGACGCCGTCCTGCACGTAGATACGGTTGGCGCAGACGCAGGTCTGGCCGTTGTTGCGGTACTTGGAGATGATCGCGCCTTCGACCGCCTTGTCCAGGTCGGCGTCGTCGAACACGATGAACGGCGCGTTGCCGCCCAGCTCCAGGGAAACCTTCTTGATGTCCTTGGCGCATTCTTCCATCAGCTGGCGACCGATTTCGGTCGAGCCGGTGAAGGACAGCTTGCGTACCAGGGAGTTGCCGGTCAGCTCGGAGCCGACTTCGCCGGCGCTGCCGGTGATCACGCTGAGCACGCCAGCCGGGATGCCGGCACGGGTGGCCAGCTCGACCAGGGCCAGGGCGGAGTACGGGGTCTGCGAAGCAGGCTTGAGCACCATGGTGCAACCGGCGGCCAGGGCCGGGCCGGCTTTACGGGTGATCATCGCGGCCGGGAAGTTCCACGGGGTGATGGCCGCGGTAACGCCGATCGGCTGCTTGATGACGATCAGGCGCTTGTCGGGCTGGTGGCCTGGGATGACATCGCCGTAGACACGCTTGGCTTCTTCGGCGAACCACTCGATGAACGAAGCGGCATAGGCGATTTCGCCCTTGGCTTCGGCCAGCGGCTTGCCCTGCTCGGTGGTCATCAGGCGGGCCAGGTCGTCCTGGTGCTCGATCATCAGTTCGAACCAGCGGCGCAGCTTGCCGGCACGCTCTTTGGCGGTCAGTGCGCGCCAGGCCGGCAGCGCCTTGTCGGCGGCCTCGATGGCGCGGCGGGTTTCAGCGGCGCCCATCTTCGGCACGGTACCGATCACGTCACCGGTGGCCGGGTTGGTCACCTTGATGGTCTGACCGCTGTCCGCATCCAGCCATTCACCGTTGATGAAGGCTTGCTGGCGGAACAACTGAGCGTCTTTGAGCTGCATGTCGGCTTCCCTTAACTGCGCTGCGGCACGGCGCGGCGCGAATTATTGATTGTTGAAAAGGCGCCCCCATGCGGGGGCGGCCGTCAGGAATTCGTGTACCCGGGTGTTCGATGCCTGGGCGCTGAGCGTTTGAAATCTCAAACGGAATGCTAAGCGGGGGCTGGGGTGTTGGACAATAGGCTGTTCGAAAAAAAGAACGAATGGTCGGAATTCAGATCAGCGGAAACGCATCGCGGGGCAAGCGGTGGAAGGGCTGGATCGCCGGCCGACCGTGGTGCACGCCGACATCGGCATGCGCGACGCGCTGCAGATTCGTTACCAGACCGGCAACAAGCTGGTGCTGCAGGAGAACGACAAGCT
>NZ_JBMOWQ010000224.1:0-11663 GCF_049310485.1 Pseudomonas sp. GZD-209 | reverse complement strand
AAGCCCGCTCCCACGAAGTAAGTGTGGTTTAGCGTGGGAGCGGGCTTGCCCCGCGATAGGGGACGAGCGGATAAAAAAACCGGCGCACCAGGCGCCGGTTTTTTTCATGCCATCAAAGCCTCACAGCCCTTCAAGCATCGCCTTGTTACGCACCGCACCCTTGTCGGCACTGGTGGCCAGCAGGGCATAGGCCTTCAGCGCGGTGGTCACCTTGCGTGGGCGCACTTCGACCGGCTTCCAGCCTTTCTGGTCCTGCTCGACGCGACGCGCGGCCAGCTCTTCGTCGCTGACCAGCAGGTTGATCGAACGGTTGGGGATGTCGATCAGCACCTTGTCGCCGTCGCGCACCAGGCCGATGGCACCGCCTGCGGCGGCTTCCGGCGAGGCGTGGCCGATCGACAGGCCGGAAGTGCCGCCAGAGAAGCGGCCGTCGGTGAGCAGGGCGCAGGCTTTGCCCAGGCCTTTGGATTTCAGGTACGAGGTCGGGTACAGCATCTCCTGCATACCCGGGCCGCCTTTCGGGCCTTCGTAGCGGATGATGACGATGTCACCGGCCTGCACTTCGTCGGCAAGGATGCCGCGCACGGCGCTGTCCTGGCTTTCGAAGATCTTCGCGTTGCCTTCGAACACATGGATCGACTCATCCACGCCGGCGGTCTTCACCACGCAGCCGTCCAGGGCGATGTTGCCGTACAGCACGGCCAGGCCGCCTTCCTGCGAGTAGGCGTGCTCGAAGCTGCGGATGCAGCCGTTTTCGCGGTCGTCGTCGAGGGTTTCCCAGCGGGTCGACTGGCTGAACGCGGTCTGCGTCGGGATGCCGGCCGGGCCTGCCTTGAAGAAGGTGTGCACGGCTTCGTCATCGGTCTGGGTGATGTCCCACTTGGCGATGGCTTCTTCCATGCTGGCGCTGTGCACGGTCGGCAGGTCGGTGTGCAGCAGGCCGCCACGGGCCAGCGAGCCGAGGATGCTGAAGATGCCGCCGGCGCGGTGCACGTCTTCCATGTGGTACTTCTGGATGTTCGGCGCCACCTTGCACAGCTGCGGCACCTTGCGCGACAGGCGATCGATGTCGCGCAGGTCGAAGTCCACCTCGCCTTCCTGGGCCGCGGCCAGCAGGTGCAGGATGGTGTTGGTCGAACCGCCCATGGCGATGTCGAGCATCATGGCGTTCTCGAACGCCTTGAAGTTGGCGATGCTGCGCGGCAGGACCGAGGTGTCGTTGTCGCCGTAGTAGCGTTTGCACAGTTCGACGATGGTGCGGCCAGCGGTGAGGAACAGCTGCTCGCGGTCCGAGTGGGTGGCCAGGGTCGAGCCGTTGCCCGGCAGGGCCAGGCCCAAGGCTTCGGTCAGGCAGTTCATCGAGTTGGCGGTGAACATGCCGGAGCACGAACCGCAGGTCGGGCAGGCGCTGCGCTCGTACTCGGCGACTTTCTCGTCGGAGGCGCTGGAGTCGGCGGCGATGACCATGGCGTCGACCAGGTCCAGGCCGTGGCTGGCCAGTTTGGTCTTGCCGGCTTCCATCGGGCCGCCGGAGACGAAGATCACCGGGATGTTCAGGCGCAGGGCGGCCATCAGCATGCCGGGGGTGATCTTGTCGCAGTTGGAGATGCAGACGATGGCGTCGGCGCAGTGGGCGTTGACCATGTACTCGACGGCGTCGGCGATGATCTCGCGGCTGGGCAGCGAATAGAGCATGCCGTCGTGGCCCATGGCGATGCCGTCATCGACTGCGATGGTGTTGAACTCTTTGGCCACGCCACCGGCGCGTTCGATCTCGCGGGCGACCAGCTGGCCCAGGTCCTTCAGGTGCACGTGCCCCGGGACGAACTGGGTGAACGAGTTGGCGATGGCGATGATCGGTTTCTTGAAATCGTCGTCCTTCATCCCGGTGGCGCGCCACAGGGCGCGGGCGCCGGCCATGTTGCGGCCGTGGGTGGAGGTCTTGGAACGGTAATCAGGCATGGAGCGCTCCTGGCGGCTAAATCACATCACGTAAATAGGGAGTGAGCTTCTCTTGTCCTGATACGCCGAAGGCCGGTTGCCGCTGGCAAGGATGGGGGCCGAAGACCGCGCGGGATCGCCGCAGGCTCGACCAGAGCTCATAAACCCGCCGGGGATGACTGGCGATGAATAGGCCCGATTCTACACCGCCGCGCCTGCGAGGGAATGCCGTTGTGATAATTGGCAGTCGGCCCAGCCCGCACGGTAAAGCCCTTGGCATCGGTTGCGCAGGGTTCGGTAAACTGGCGCGCTTTGTACCCACTGGCCAAAAGGATTTGCCATGCCGGCGCCTACTCGCTCGTTGTTGTATTACGTTGTCATCGGCCTGCTCCAGGGCCTGGTATTGCTTGCCACCGTGCTGGGGCGCGGTGAAGTGCTCGGCTTCGGTCTGTCGGTCGCGGTCTGTGCCGCGGTGGCGGTGGCGGGCCTCAACCTGCAGTTGCTCGGCAGCGCTGTGCGCCAGCGCGGCACGGGCTGGCTGGTGCTGGGCCTGAGCCTGCTGATCGGCGGGATCAGCGCCTGGGTGTTCGCCGCCGAGCCCAGCGGCTGGCTGCAGATGACCTGGTGCCTGGCGGCGGTGGTGCTGGGCTATATCGGCACCGCGTTCATTCTTGCCTGGCCGACCGGCGAAGGGCTGCGGCCGCGTTACGAAGACCTGTTCCGGCATGCCTGGAACAATGTGTTCATCCTGTTCCTGGCGCAGATGCTGACTGGCCTGTTCTGGCAGCTGCTGTGGCTGTGCGCGCTGCTGTTCAGCATGCTGGGCATCCCGCAGGTGAAGGATGCGGTGGAGTCGCCGGTGTTCCTCTGGCTGGTGCTGCCGGTGGTGTTCTCCCTGGGGATGCGCATGGGCCGGGAGAACGAGAAGGTCATCGGCCTGCTGCGCGGCATCCTGCTGACCCTGTGCCGTTTCCTGCTGCCGCTCGGTGCGCTGATTACCGTGCTGTTCACCCTGACGCTGCCGTTCACCGGGCTGCAGCCGGTGTGGGACACAGGCTATTCGACGACCCTGTTGCTGATGCTGGCGATCATCAATCTGTTCCTGGTCAATGGTGTGTTCCAGGAGGGGCAGCAGGGCAGGGTCTATCCCGTTGCGCTCAAGCGCCTGGTAAACGCCAGCCTGCTGTGCCTGCCGGTGCTGGTGGGCCTGGCGGCCTACGCCAGCTGGATGCGCATCGATCAGTACGGGCTGACACCGTCGCGCATCCTGGCGCTGTTGCTGGTGGGGGTGATGCTGGCCCACGGCCTGGCGGCGGCCTGGGCGGTGCTGGCGTCGCGCCAGGGCTGGCTGAACAGCCTGCGGGTGAGCAACCCGTGGATCGCCCTGCTCAGCGCGGCGCTGGTGGTGCTGTTCTATACGCCGTTGCTCGCGCCACAGGTGCTGAGTGCGAAAAACCAGGTCGAGCGCCTGGTCAGTGGGCGTACGCCGGTCGGCGAGTTCGATGCGCGAAACCTGTACCACGACCTGGGCCAGCCGGGGCGAGACGCCTTCGAGCAGCTTGAAAAACGGCTGCAAACGGATGAGTTGCTCGATGCGCGAGGGCGCGCGCAACTGCTGGCGGCGCTGGAGGAAGTGCGACGCCCGGCAGTGGCCGAGGAGCGCGGGCCAAAGCTGGAGTGGCTGGGGCCGGTGCAATCCAGCAGCGAAGCCTTGGCTGACTCGACCCTGGCCGAAAGCCAGTGCGGCGGCAAGGGGTGCTACCTGTGGGCGGTCGACCTGGATGGTGACGGGCACAACGAAGTGCTGATGATTCCGCGGCACACATACGCATCGCGCCTGTTCGTGTTCACCTGGGACAACCGGGAATGGCGGGAAGTGGGGAGTTTGAGCGGCAGCATGGAGAACCTGGATGGGGTGGCCAAGGGCATTCGCGAAGGGGCGGTGAAGCTGGTCACGCCGCGCTACAAGACCTTGAGCATCGACGGGCAGGAGCTGATGCAGGACTTCAGGCGCTAACAGAGGATGCTCAGCAGCCCCTCGCCGGCCTGACAGCATGGGGCCGCAATGCAGCCCCATGCTGTCAGACCACAGTGCTTAGCTGTTCGGCAGCAAGCGGCAGGTAATGCTCTTGATGTAACGGGTCTCGCTGATCGCCGGGTGCACCGGGTGGTCCGGGCCCTGGCCGCCGCGCTCGAGCAGTTGCAGGTTGCGGTCCAGGTGGCGGGCGCTGGTCAGCAGGATGTTGTTCAGGTCGTCCTCGGGCAGGTGCATCGAGCACGAGGCGCTGACCAGGATGCCGTCCTTGTTGAGCATACGCATGGCCTGTTCGTTGAGGCGGCGGTAGGCGGCCTCGCCGTTTTTCAGGTCTTTCTTGCGTTTGATGAAGGCGGGCGGGTCGGCAACGATCACGTCGAAGCGCTCTTCAGCGGCTTTGAGTTCGCGCAGGGCTTCGAACACATCGCCTTCGATGCAGGTCACTTTCTCGCTGATGCCGTTCAGTGCGGCATTGCGCTCGACGCCGTCGAGGGCGAAGCCAGAGGCGTCCACGCAGAACACTTCGCTGGCGCCGAATGCGCCGGCCTGCACGCCCCAGCCACCGATGTAGCTGAACAGGTCGAGTACGCGCTTGCCTTTGACGTAGGGCGCCAGGCGCGCGCGGTTCATGCGGTGGTCGTAGAACCAGCCGGTCTTCTGCCCTTCACGCACCGGGGCTTCGAACTTGACGCCGTTCTCTTCCAGGGCGACCCAGTCCGGCACTTCGCCGTAGACGGTGTCGACATAGCGCTCGAGGCCTTCGGCGTCACGGGCGGCGGAGTCGTTCTTGAACAGGATGCCGCTGGGCTTGAGCACCTGGATCAGGGCGGCGATCACTTCGTCCTTGTGCGCTTCCATGGTGGCCGAGGCCAGTTGCACCACGAGGATGTCGAAGAAACGGTCGACCACCAGGCCCGGCAGCAGGTCGGAGTCGCCGTAGACCAGGCGGTAGCACGGCTTGTCGAACAACCGCTCGCGCAGCGACAGGGCCACGTTCAGGCGGTGCACCAGCAGCGACTTGTCCAGTGGCAGCTTGGCGTCGCGCGACAGCAGGCGGGCGCAGATCAGGTTGTTCGGGCTCATGGCCACCACGCCCAGCGGCTTGCCGTTGGCGGCTTCGAGGATGGCCTGCTGGCCGGCCTTCAGGCCCTGCAGCGGGGTGGCGGCAACGTCGACTTCATTGCTGTAGACCCACAGGTGGCCGGCGCGCAGGCGGCGGTCGGCATTGGCTTTGAGACGAAGGCTGGGCAGGGACATGACGTCGCTCCGGGAAAAAAGAGCGGGAGTATAGCGTGTTGGTCTTCGATGCGGTGCAGGGGCGCGACCAAGTGTGGGGTGGATAAGATCAAGCGTGGGAGCGGCGGTTCGGCGCCCCGACTTGCCCCGCGATGGCGTCAGTATGGCCAGCGATGTTCGCCGGGCAGGACCTATCGCGGGGCAAGCCCGCTCCCACGCAGAACACTCATGCCCACGGGGCTAGAGAAAAACCTGGAACGAACGATCCACTCAATGGGTGCCCTGGCGGACTACAGGGTTTAGAATTCGCCGTCCCCAAGGAGCGCGAACCATGTCCCAGGAACTTACCGCCGAACAGATCCAGCAAGCCTTGCAAGGCATCACCATTCCGCCGCAGCCGCAGATCATGGTCGACCTGCAGTTCGAGCAGTACATGCCCGACCCGGACCTGGAGACCATTGCCAAGCTGATTTCCCAGGACCCTGGCCTTGCCGGCGCCCTGCTCAAGCTGGTCAATTCGGCGCAGTTCGGCCTGTCGAACAAGATCGGCTCGATCCAGCGCGCGGTGAACCTGCTGGGCAGCCGCTCGATCATCAACCTGATCAACGCCCAGTCGATCAAGGGCGAGATGAGCGACGAGACCATCGTCACCCTCAACCCGTTCTGGGACACCGCCCAGGACGTGGCCATGACCTGCCTCACCCTGGCCAAGCGCACCGGCATCCAGGCGGCGGACGAGGCCTACACCCTGGGCCTGTTCCACGACTGCGGCGTGCCGTTGATGCACAAGCGCTTCCCCGACTACATGGAAGTGCTGGAAGAGTCCTACGCCAAGACCAATGACGAAGTCCGCGTGGTGGACACCGAGAACCGCGTGTTCAACACCAACCACTCGGTGGTCGGCTACTTCACCGCCAAGTCGTGGCGCCTGCCGGAGCACATCAGCGCCGCCATCGCCAACCACCACAACGCCCTGGCGGTGTTCCGCGACGAGTCCTCGCGCAACGCCCAGACCCAGCTGAAGAACCTGTTGGCGGTGCTGAAGATGTCCGAGCACATCTGCGCCTCGTACCGTGTGCTGGGCAATCAGAGTGTCGATCACGAGTGGAACATGGTTGGCCCGCTGGTGCTGGAATACATCGGGCTGTCGGAGTACGACTTCGAACAGCTCAAGCAGGACATCCGCGAACTGGGCGGGCGCTGAGCCATGCCGGAATTGCCAGAGGTCGAAACCACCCGGCGCGGTATTGCGCCGCACCTGGTGGGCCAGCGGGTCAGCCGTGTGGTGGTGCGTGACCGGCGCCTGCGCTGGCCGATCCCGGAAGACCTCGACGTGCGCCTGTCGGGGCAACGGATCGTCAGCGTCGAGCGCCGCGCCAAGTACCTGTTGATCAACGCCGAGGTGGGCACGCTGATCAGCCACCTGGGCATGTCGGGCAACCTGCGCCTGGTCGAGCTGGGCCTGCCGGCAGCCAAGCATGAGCATGTGGACATCGAGCTGGAGTCGGGGCTGATGCTGCGCTACACCGACCCACGGCGCTTCGGCGCCATGCTCTGGAGCCTCGACCCGCTCAACCACGAACTGCTGCTGCGCCTGGGGCCGGAGCCCTTGACCGACCTGTTCGATGGCGAGCGGCTGTTCCAGCTGTCCCGTGGCCGCTCGATGGCGGTCAAGCCGTTCATCATGGACAACGCGGTGGTGGTCGGGGTGGGCAACATCTATGCGACCGAAGCTTTGTTCGCCGCCGGTATCGACCCGCGCCGCGAGGCGGGCGGGATTTCCCGGGCGCGCTATCTGCGGCTGGCGATCGAGATCAAGCGGGTGCTGGCGGCGGCGATCGAGCAGGGGGGGACGACCTTGCGCGACTTTATCGGTGGTGACGGGCAGCCGGGGTATTTCCAGCAGGAGTTGTTCGTTTACGGGCGCGGTGGGCAGCCGTGCAAGGTGTGTGGCACTGAATTGCGCACGGTGACGCTGGGACAGCGGGCGAGCGTGTTCTGCCCGAAATGCCAGCGTTGATGCTTCTGGCCCTATCGCGGGGCAAGCCCGCTCCCACGAGTCCGGGGTGGATCCCGTGGGAGCGGGCTTGCCCCGCGATAGGGCCGGATCAGTCGACGACCGCCGCCTGCCCCACACCCCGCGGATCACTGGCCGCCTCGACCGTCCCGCCAGCCTTGTCCCAATACAGCACCTGCTGGTTGCCGTAGTTACGCCCCACATCCTTCAACCGATACCCGCGCGCCTGCAGCTCGGCTTTTTGTGCGTCGCTGAACGTCCCCGGTTCATACTCCACCACATCCGGCAGGTACTGGTGGTGGTAGCGCGGCGTCGCCGGCCACTCGGCCACGGGGCGGCCTTCCAGGAACCCCAGCACCGACAGCAGCACCATGCTCGGGATCCGGCTGCCGCCGGGCGTGCCGAAGCTGGCGAACTGGCTTGGGCTTTCGATGAAGGTCGGGCTCATGCTCGACAGTGGCCGCTTGCCCGCCGCCACGGCATTGGCCTGGCTGCCGGCCAGGCCGTAGCTGTTGCTGCCGCTGGGGTCGGCGGCAAAATCGTCCATCTCGTTGTTCAGCACCACGCCCGTGCCGGGCACGCTGAACGCCGCGCCGAATGGCAGGTTGACCGACAGTGTGGCGGACACCGCGTTGCCGTCGGCGTCGATCACCGCGAAGTGGGTGGTGTGGTCGCCTTCACGCCAGGCCGGTGACGGCGGCAGGGCGCTGCTGGGGGTGGCCTGGTGCACGTCGATGCTGTCGGCCAAGCCGGTGAGGTAGTGGCGCGCCAGCAGGCGGTTGATGGGGTTGGCGACGTAGTCCGGGTCACCCAGCAGGCCACGGTCGCGATACGCCCGGCGCAGCACCTCGATCACGTAATGGCTGCG
This sequence comes from Pseudomonas sp. GZD-209, assembly GCF_049310485.1. Classification (NCBI taxonomy): domain Bacteria; kingdom Pseudomonadati; phylum Pseudomonadota; class Gammaproteobacteria; order Pseudomonadales; family Pseudomonadaceae; genus Pseudomonas; species Pseudomonas sp. GZD-209. The sequence continues at coordinate 3,566 of NZ_JBMOWQ010000224.1, read as the reverse complement.
CTGCACCGGCTCGGCGCTCTGCCAGGGCAGGCGCTGGAGCATCGCCAGGCTCTGGGCCAGGGCCACGCCGCCGGCCGACGGCGGCGGGCTGCTGATCAGTTCGCGCTGTTCGGCCAGCCGATAGCGCAGCGGCTCGCGCCAGGCGGTGTGGTAACCGGCCAGGTCCTCAAGGCTCCAGAGGCCGCCGGCCTGACGTACGCCATCGACCAAGCGCTGGGCGGTGGGGCCACGGTAGAAACCGTCGCGGCCATGCTCGGCGAGGGTTTGCAGGGTGGCGGCCAGCTCCGGCTGGCGGATTACCGTGCCCAGGGCCGGTACGTCATTGGCGCTGAGGAACAGCCGGGCGCTTTCGGGGTCATCACGCAGCGCCGCCAGGCGCATGGTGGCACGGTCGCGGTAGATGCGGTCGACGGCAAAGCCCTGGTTGGCCAGGCGGATTGCCGGGGCCAGGCTGTCCTTGAGCGGCAGTTTGCCGTGGCTGGCGGCGAGGTCGGCCAGGGCCTGGGGCAGGCCGGGAATGGCCGCCGCCAGCGGGCCGTTGATCGACAGGCCGGGCTGGACCTTGCCGTTCTTGAGGTACATGTCTGCGCGGGCGGCGGCAGGTGCACGCTCACGGGCGTCGAGGAAGGCGTAGCGTGGGGTGGCCGCTTGTTCGCGCAGCAGGAAGAAACCACCGCCGCCAAGGCCCGAGCCGTAGGGCTCGACCACGGCCAGTGCGGCGCCGATGGCCACGGCGGCATCGAAGGCATTACCGCCTTGTTCGAGCACCTGCCGGGCGGCGGCGGTGGCTTCGCTGTGCGGGCTGGCGATGGCGGCGCGGCCCGGGCCGTTGGCCTGAGCTGCCGTGGCCAGCAGCGCCAGGGCGGCGCCAAGCGCGGCGCGGCGTATCGCGGCGACGAACGGCATCAGGCCTTGCCGGTGATCCGGCGGTATTTGGCCATCAGCTCGTCTTCGGTTTCCGGGTGGGCTTCATCCAGCGGGATGCAGTCGACCGGGCAGACTTGCTGGCATTGCGGCTCGTCGTAGTGGCCAACGCACTGGGTGCACAGGTTCGGGTCGATCACGTAGATCTCTTCGCCTTGCGAGATGGCAGCGTTCGGGCACTCGGGTTCGCAGACGTCGCAGTTGATGCAATCGTCGGTGATGATCAGGGACATGGGGACTCCGGCCGGGGCGTCGGGCCCGGGCATGTTTCAATGCGATAGGCGCAATTGTGCCGGATTCGCGCCCGCAGTGCACGCGGGCGCGTCAGCGGGACGCGCCCCGGGCACACAGGTTACTTGCGAAAGCGCTCGGTCAGCGCGTCGGCCACCGCCGGGTGGACGAACTTGGTGATATCTCCGCCCAACGCGGCGATTTCCCGGACCAGCGTCGAGGAAATGAACGAATAACGCTCGGAAGGCGTGAGGAACAGGCTCTCGACGTCCGGCGCCAGCTGGCGGTTCATGTTGGCCAGCTGGAACTCGTATTCGAAATCCGAGACCGCACGCAGGCCACGCAGGAACACATTGGCGTTCTGCTCCTTGGCGAAATGCGCCAGCAGCGAGGAGAAGCCGATGACTTCGACATTGGGCAGGTGCTTGGTGACCTCGCGGGCCAGCGCCACCCGTTGCTCCAGCGGGAACAGTGGGTTTTTCTTCGGGCTGGCGGCCACGGCGATGATCACGTGATCGAACAGCCGCGAGGCGCGCTCGACCAGGTCGCCATGGCCTTTGGTAATGGGGTCGAAAGTACCCGGGTACAACACTCGGTTCATCGCGTCATCCTGGCTGGAGTGCGTTGGGGAGTCGGATGGTAGCGCAGGGATTGCGCCCGGCCAAGTCGCGCGGCCGGCTGATGGCACTATAGACAGGGCGTGCAGAGGCTGTCATGCCCCCTGTGCCAGGCGCCCGACCAGTGCTTCGCTGAGCCGCGCAGCCAGGGCGTACACCGACAGCTGCGGGTTGGCGCCGATGCTGGTGGGGAACAGCGAGCCGTCGTGGATCGACAGGTTTTCCAGCTGATGATGCCGGCCCAGGCTGTCGCATACCGCCTGGCGCGGATCCTCACCCAGGGCGCAGCCGCCCATGACGTGGGCGCTGCCCAGGCGCATGCGGAACAGTTCCAGGGGCAGGCCGTCGATCATCGCGGCCGCTTGCGCGGGGTTGTCGACGTAGCGGGCATCGCCATGCACGGGCATCACCTGGCGGGCCCCGGCGGCGAACTGGATCTGCGCCATGCTGTGCCAGGCCCGGCGCAGCCCATCGCGCAGGTAGTCGGTGACGGGGTAGTCGAGTACCGGCGAGCCATCGCTGCGCAGTTCCACCTGGCCGCCCGGGCTGCCTGGGTGGAAACCGTCGCGCAGCAGCGCCAGCATCACATGGGTGTGCGGCAGCTCGGCCATGCGCAGGGCGTTTTCCTGGCCGTGGCCCCCGAGCAGGGTGCTGGCCAGGGCCGGGTGCAGCGGCGGCACCTCGAGCTTGTAGCCGACCGGCCCGTCGACGCCGCCCTGCCATTGGAACTGGTCGCTGTAGATCGACTGCGGCGCGCCGTAGTACGGGTCGATCCTGTCGGCGAACTGCGCGGCGCTGAAGTTGACCAGGTGCAGGAAGGTGCGCTTGCCCAGGCGCTGGTGCGGGTCGGGGGCCTCGGAGCGCAGCAGCAGGGCCGGGCTGTTGATGCCTCCACCGGCCAGCACGTAATGGCGGGCGCGCACCTGGATCTGCCGGCCGGTCGGGTGCACGCCGCGGGCATCCAGGGCCTGGCACAGCAGGTGGTCGATCCGTTGGCCGTCATGGCTGAAGCGCTCGGCGCGGGCCAGGTAGAGCAGCGTGCCGCCCTTTTCCAGCAGGGCCGGGATACTGGTGACCAGCATCGACTGCTTGGCATTGACCGGGCAGCCCATGCCGCAGTAACCCAGGTTCCAGCAGCCGCGCACGTTGCGCGGGATCACCGCCCAGCGGTGGCCGAGCGCCTCGCAGCCACGGCGCAGCACGTCGTTGTTGGCGTTGGGTGGCAGCGCCCAGGGGGTGATGCCCAGGCGCTGTTCCATGCGTTCGAACCAGGGCGTCAGGGTGGCGCTGTCCAGGCCTTTGACGGCGTGCTCCCGGGCCCAGTGTTCCAGGGTTTGCGGCGGGGTGCGAAAGCTCGAGGTCCAGTTGACCAGGGTGGTGCCGCCTACCGCGCGGCCCTGAAGGATGGTGATGGCGCCCTCTTTGCTCAGCCGGCCCAGGCCTTCCTGGTAGAGCTCGGCGTAGGCTTCGTGCTCCAGCAGGTGGAAGTCGCTGCTGGTCTTCAGCGGGCCTTCCTCGATCAGCAGCACGTTCAGGCCGGCGGCACTCAGCGCCTCGGCCGTGGTGGCGCCGCCTGCGCCGCTGCCGATCACGGCGACGTCGGCTTCGAAGGTCAGGTCCTGCTCCAGGCGCGAGGCATCGTGGGTGATCCAGCCTCGTTCGAGGCCTTGGCGAAACGGGTCGGGGACGGGCATGGCGCGGCCTTTGTTGTTGTGTTGGGGGTTGGGGGGGGGGGGGGGGGGGCCTACAAAACAACGCAGAAATAAAAACCCCGTCGTTCCCAAAGAATACAAA
>NZ_JBMOWQ010000223.1:0-3828 GCF_049310485.1 Pseudomonas sp. GZD-209 | reverse complement strand
TTGTGTGGGTGTGTTTGTTTTTTTTTTTTTTTTTTTTTTTTTTTTTTTTTCCCCCCCCCCCCCCCCCCCCCCCCCCCCCCCCAACCTGGTAAAACTCAAATTTTCGGTGGCCCCGGATAGCCACACGCAGCCCAGGCTTCCGGCCGCTCATACCAAGCCATCGACAACAATTGCAGCAACGACGCATGCCCCTGGCGCAGCAGGTTCAGCGAACTACCGCCCCAGCGTGCGAGAAAGGCCTCCACAGCAGTGTTGCTGGCCTCGCTCCAACTGCCCCAGATGCCGGTCAGCGGCCCCCGGGTCAGCGGCAGGCTGAGCACGTCGAACAACTGCCGGGTGAGCTTGAGCATGGCCGGCGACAGCGCCGCCAACTTGCCGTCGAGGCTGTGCAGCACCAGCGTTTCAGTGGCCTGGGTGCCGGCCAGCACCACGGGGATCAGGGCCCGCAACAGCGGCAGGTCGTCATCGCGCAGCACCTGGTAATCCGCTGAGGGCGTTTGTTTCGAGCAGCCAATCAGGCTGGCGGTGCCGAGGAACACGCTGGCGCCCAGGCTGAACCTGAGCAGGTCGCGACGGTGCATGCGCAGCCTTCCTCGCTCAACGGATGAACAGTTTGTAGACCAGGCGCTGCAAGGCCTTGCCATAGGGCGGATAAATCAGCCGGGCAGCGTTCAGGCGCTGCTTGGCCAGCACCCCTTTGGCTTTGCTGAACGTCTGGAAACCTTCATGACCGTGGTAGTGGCCCATGCCGGAGGGGCCGACACCGCCGAATGGCAGGTCGTCCTGGGCCACGTGCAGCAGGGTGTCGTTGAGGCACACGCCGCCGGAATGGGTGTCGCGCAGCACCCGGGCTTGCTGGCCACGGTCGTAACCGAAGTAGTACAGCGCCAACGGGCGCGGGCGCTGGTTGATGTAGGTCAGCGCCTGGTCCAGGTGGTCGTAGGGCACCAGCGGCAGCAAGGGCCCGAAGATCTCGTCCTGCATCACCTGCATGCTGTCGTTCACCTCCAGCACCAGGTGCGGCGGCAGGCGGCGGCCCTGGCGCGGTTCGTCGGGGTAGAGGTCGCGCACTTGCGCGCCCTGTGCTCGGGCATCGGCCAGCAGGCGCTCCAGGCGCTCAAGCTGGCGCGGGTTGATGATCGCGCTGTAGTCGGGGTTGTCGGCGATGCGCGGGTAGAGCCTGTGCACCGCGCGCTGATAGGCATCGGCAAAGGCATCCAGGCGTTCGCGTGGCACCAGCACGTAGTCGGGGGCGACGCAGGTTTGCCCGGCGTTGAGTGTCTTGCCGAAGGCGATGCGCTCGGCGGCGGTGTCCAGTGGCACATCCGCCGAGACGATGGCGGGCGATTTGCCGCCCAGCTCGAGGGTGACCGGGGTGAGGTTGTGCGCCGCCGCCAGCATCACCTGGCGGCCGATGCTGGTGGCGCCGGTGAACAGCAGGTGGTCGAAGGGCAGGCGGGCGAAGGCCTGGCCGACTTCCACCTCGCCCAGCACCACGCTGACCAGATCGCTGGGGAACACCCGTTCCAGCAGCGCCTTGAGGACCAACCCTGTGGCTGGCGTGGCTTCGCTGAGCTTGAGCATCACCCGGTTGCCGGCCGCCAGGGCGCAGGTCAGGGGCCCGATGGCAAGGAACAGCGGGTAGTTCCACGGCACGATGATCCCCACCACGCCCAGCGGCTGGTACAGCACTTTGGCGCTGGCGGGCTGGAAGGCCAGGCCGACGCGCCGGCGCGATGGCCGCATCCAGCGTTGCAGGTGGCGTTCTGCATGGCGCAGGCCTTGCACCGAGGGCATCAACTCGGCGAGCAGGGTCTCGTCGCGGCTGCGCCCGGCAAAGTCGCTGTCGATGGCCGCGATCAGGGCCTCCTGTTCACGTAGCAGTGCTTCGCGCAGGCTTTTCAGCCACTGCCGGCGTTGTGCCGCCGGTGGCATGGGGTTGCCGGCGAATGCCTGGCGCTGGGCGGCGAACATCGCCTCGAGCGTGCTGTCGCAAGTAACAGGGGGTGAGGTGATGATCGAGGTCATGGCGCAGGCACCCGTGGGAAAGAGTGAGTAGAGCCTATACTCTAATTCCTGCCGGGGTGAGTGATTTATCTGCCAGATCAGCGGACATTTGCGCTGCTGTGCCCTGACGTTGCGGGGCGATAGCCCGTAAGATGCCCCATCACTTGAACGCACGGAGACTGGAGCTGAGCATGGCCCCGCGCATGAAGACCCGAGAACGCATCGTGCAGAACAGCCTGGAGCTGTTCAACCAGCAGGGCGAGCGCAGCGTCAGCACCAACCACATTGCCGCGCACATGGAAATATCGCCCGGCAACCTGTACTACCACTTCCCCAACAAGCAGGCGATCATCGCCGTGCTGTTCAGCCAGTACGAAGAACTGGTCGACAGCTTCCTGCGCCCGCCCCAGGGCCGCGTCGCCACGGTCGAGGACAAACGCTTCTACCTCAAGGCACTGCTGGCGGCGATGTGGAACTACCGCTTCCTGCACCGCGACCTTGAACACCTGCTCGAAAGCGACCCGGAGCTGGCCGCCCGCTACCGGCGCTTTTCGCAGCGCTGTCTGCAGCAGGGCCAGGCGATCTACCGTGGTTTCGTCGAGGCCGGCATCCTGGCCATGGATGCCGCGCAGATCGAATCGCTGACCATCAATGCCTGGATCGTGTTGACCTCGTGGGTGCGTTTTCTCAGCACCACCCGTGAACATTCCGCGCATTTGGGTGAAGAAGCCTTCAAGCGCGGCGTCTATCAGGTGCTGGTGCTGGAACTGGGCTTCGTCACGCCCGGCTCGCGCGCCGTTGTGGACACCTTGTGCGACGAATTCCATGTACCGTTCAACCAGGCCCTGGAGCACTAACCAGCGCCTTCGAGCCCTTCATCAGGAGACTGTCATGCCCCTTGCGCAACTGATCACCCCGCAGCAGCTGGCCGAGCAACTGGACGCGCCCGGCCTGGTGATCCTCGACTGCCGCTTTGCCCTGGAAGATGTCGATTACGGCCAACGCAGCTATGCCCAGGGGCATATCGCCGGGGCGCATTTCGCCGACCTTGAGCGTGACCTGAGCGGGCCGGTGATCAAGGGCCGCACCGGCCGCCACCCATTGCCGGATGCACAGCGGCTGGTCGAGCGCCTGCGTGAATGGGGTGTGGACGATGACAGCCGGGTGGTGCTGTACGACGACGGCCCTGGTGCGTTCGCCGCCCGCGCCTGGTGGTTGCTGGCCTGGCTCGGCAAGCGCGAATCGGTGTACCTGCTCGATGGCGGCCTCAAGGCCTGGCACGCGGCGCACCTGCCGCTGAGCCTTGATCCGCCGGTCAAGCGTGAGGGCCAGTTCAGCGGCGAGCCGGACATGAAGCTGCTGATCGATGCCGGGCATCTGCTCAAGCGTCTGGATGAGCCTGCGCTCACGCTGATCGATGCGCGCGCATTGCCGCGTTTTCGCGGCGAAGTGGAGCCGATCGACCCGGTGGCCGGGCATATCCCGGGCGCTCAGTGCGCGGCGTTCACCGACAACCTTGGAGCTGATGGGCGATTCCTGCCGGCCGAGCAGCTCAAGCAGCGGTTTGCCGAGAAGCTGGAGGGGCGCTCGCCGGAGCAACTGGTGGCCTATTGCGGGTCTGGGGTGACGGCTTGCCACAACCTGTTCGCCCTGGCACTGGCCGGGTACCCGCTGGGGCGCTTGTATGCCGGGTCGTGGAGCGAGTGGATCAATGATCCGCAGCGTGGGGTCGCGACCGGCGATTGATTGACGCAATCATCGCGGGGCAAGCCCGCTCCCACGCCAGCACCAAACTGCGTGGGAGCGGGCTTGCCCCGCGAT
>NZ_JBMOWQ010000222.1:0-27885 GCF_049310485.1 Pseudomonas sp. GZD-209 | reverse complement strand
CAACACCCCCCCCCCACCCCACCACACCCCCGCGGGCCCTCCCCCCCCCCCCCGCGATGAGGTCTTATCTCCCGTCCACCAGCCACTGCGGAATCCGCCGCTCCAGGTAATACCCTGGGTTGCGCAGACTGCCGTCGACGAATCCCACATGCCCACCACGGCTGTGCAGCTCGAAATGCGTCTGCGGCGCCAGCTCGCTGGCGCTCGGCAAGCTGTGGTCGAACACGAACGGGTCGTCGCTGGAGTGGATGATCAGCGTCGGCGTGCGGTTTTCGCCCAGGTAATAGCGGCTGGAAGCGCGCCGGTAATAGTCGTGGGCATCGTTGAAACCGTTGAGGGGCGCGGTCACCCGGCCATCGAAATCCCAGAAGGTACGCAGGTTGCGCAGCGAGCCCAGGCGTTCGATCTCGGCCAGGCCTTGATGGTGCCCCTTGTCGCGAAAGTGCCGCTGCTTGTCCTGCACGTAAGCGAGCATCTCGCGCATGAAATGCGCCTGGTAGACCTTGGAGAACCCCAGGCCGATACGGTCGGCGCACTGGTCCAGGCGAAACGGCACCGACACCGCCACCGCCGCCTCCAGCTGGCTGGCCGAACCGCTTTCTCCCAGATACTTGAGCAGCACATTGCCCCCCAGCGAGTAACCGACCGCATACAGCGGTGCCAGCGGCCGTCGGGCACGCAAGTGGCGGATGGTTTCGGCGAGGTCTTCGCTGGCGCCGGAATGGTAGCTGCGCGCCAGCAGGTTGGGTTCCCCCGAGCAGCCGCGCCAGTTGAGCGCCACGCTGGCCCAGCCGCGCGCCTGCAGCGCCTGCTGCAGGCCTTTGACGTAGGGCGAGTTGGAAGAACCGGTCAGCCCATGCAGCACCAGCACCAGCGGCGCATCGGCCTGGTGCGGGCCGTGCCAGTCGAGGTCGAGGAAGTCGCCGTCGGCCAGCCACAGGCGTTCGCGTTCGCGGGGCAGTTCGGGGAGCTTGCGCCACAGCGGGCCCCACAGGGTCTGCAGGTGCGGATTGGCCAGGCCGGTGGCCGGGCGGAACGTGGCGGTGAGGCTGGGCATGCTGGGCGACTCGTGATGTGCCCGCCTAGAGTGCCATGAAACACCGCCACTGTAATTGCGCTATTGGTCGATTGCGGCCAAGGCTGGCAGGGCTTTCTGCCCGGTGCGCGGGCCGATGCTGAGGCACACGCAGCGCTCGATGACCAGCAAGCGCCTGGCCGCAGCCTGCACGGCTGCCGGGGTCAGTTGTGCAAGCTGTTGCAGGTAGACGGCATGGTGGTCTGTGGTAACCGTACCGGCGCCAAGGTCGGCCAGCTGCGTTGCCAACGCATTGTTGTCGGAAAATGCGCGGAGCAGGCCACCTCCCAGTTGGTTGACGGCAAGTTCCAGTTCGTCCTGGCTCGGCCCGTGCTCGATGAAGCACTGGATGACCTGCTTCACCAGTGCCACAGAGGCGTCCAGGTAGACGGGGTCAATGTCCCAACTGATGTTCAGGAAGGTGGCCGCCCGGTAAGTGCGCAAATGGCTGTCGATGCTGTAGGTCAGGTTGCGGCGCTCACGCAGTTCGGCAACCAGGCGTGACTCGAAGCCGGCGCCGAGTAACTCGTGGGTCACGACCATGGCCGTGTACTCGGCGTCAGAGCGCTTCACGTCGAGGGGCAGGGCCAAGGTCACCTCGCAATTGCTGCCGGTTTGCTCCAGGTGGACGGCGACGGCCTTGTCCAGTGGGATTGCCGGTTGTGGTGGCGGGAGCGCGGGGCGCTTGCTTGGCAGTGCCTGGGTCAGCGTGTCGAGCATTTGCCTGGCCTCTGTCAGGCTCAGGTCACCCACCAATGTGATCTCCAGGTTTGCGGCGGTATAGGCGCGTTGATGGAATGCCCTGACCTTGTCCACGTCGATATCGGCAACGCTGGCGCTGGTGCCTGCATAGTCGCGGCCATAGGCATGCTGCGGGAACAGGCGGCTGAGCATTGCCACGTCGATGCGTTGCGCGGGGCTGCTTTCGCGCCGCTGCAGGTACCGCAGCACACGCGCCTGGATGCCGGAATATGCGTCTGCCTCCAGGGCTGGCCGGGCAACCATCGCGGTGAACAGTTCGAGCGCCGCTTCACGCAGCGGCGCCGCGCAGTGAGCGCTCAGGCCAATTCGCGCGTGGTCGTGGCTGATGTCTCGTTGCACGCTTGCCCCGAGGGCGCTGAGCCCCGCCGCGAAGCCCAGGGCGTCCAGGCTTTCGATGCCTTGATCGAGCGTATACAGCGTAAGCGCCGCAAGGCCCGGGGTGTCACCGTCCTGGCAGGCGCCAGCGTTGAAGCGCAGGCGCAGTTCGAACAGTGGTGAGCCTTGCCTGGCGATGAAGGTCACGCGGCTGCCATTGGCAGTGTCCCAGGTGTGGACTGACTGGGCCGGAGCAGGCAGGTGGTGGGTGTCGATGCTGGCAGCCGACTGCAGTGTGGAGAAATCGGCCGCTGCAAGGCGGCCGGCAAGGTCCGCACAGGTCAATGGCAGGTGTTCGCTTGCTTCCGGGGCTGTGACTTGCGGTGCGAGCATGTGGGTAACCGCCATGCGCTCGTCGGCCAGGAACCGCTGTGCGGCCAACTGGATATCTTCAGGCGTGAGTGCGATCAGTGCCTGCAGGACCTGGTCATGCACCTCGGGCTTGAGCCCGCTGAGGGCATACGAAGCGATGGATTGGGCCTGTTTTTGCGGTGAATCCCAGGCGATGAGCTGCGCGGTGAGCAGCCGGAACTTGAGTGCATCGAGTGTCTGAGCGCTGGGCGGCGCTTGTCGGAGTGCATCGAGGATGTGCCGTATCTGCTCGATGGCCTGTTGTGGCGTGCCCTGGTCGGGATTGCTGTAGGCATACAGCGTCAGCAATGTGTCGCCGCGGGTCAGGTGGTCATAGAAGGCTTCGGTACCTGTGAGCAGTTGCCGATCACGGACCAGGCTGGCGTACAGCATCGAATCGGCACCATTGGCCAGCAGTTCCGGCAGCAGCATCAAGGCCGCTGCCGTGGCGGTCGATTCGGCAGTCGCCAGGCTCGGCACATTGAAGGACAGATACAGGCCATCGCGCAGCCCTGGCAGCGTGATGGCTTGCTGGCGGGCCTGATGGCTTGCCGTCTGGCCGGGGCCGGGCAAGGCAGGCAGCACTGCTGCACTCCAAGCGCCGAAGTGGCGCTCGACCCAGCCCTGCAAGCGCGCCCGGTCGACGTTGCCAACCACTACCAGCGTCGCATTGTTGGGGTGGTACCAGGTGCGGTACCAGGTTCGTACGGTGTCGGGCTTCATGTAGTGAAGGTCCACGGCATCACCGAAACTGGGCGCGGCGTACGGGCTGCTGCCGTGGGCCAGGCGTTTATGGTGTTCGAACGTCTGTTGTTCGGGGTCGTTGTCGAGTTTGAGCCGGCGCTCGTCGTTGACTGCCTTGACGGCGCGCTCGAAGCCGTCCGTGGTGAGGCTGGCGTTGGCCATGCTGTCACCCAGGATCTCCAGTGCGACTTCCAGGCGCGCAGCCGGCAGAGTCACTTCGTAGACGGTGCCGTCATCCTGGGTCGAGGCATTGGCCACGCCACCCAACCGGCCGATGACTCTGGAAAACTGTCCGGGTGCGAGCTTGGCGCTACCCTCGAACAGCATGTGTTCGAGCAGGTGGGCCAGGTTGGTATGCCCCAAGGGGTCGTGGCTGGCGCCGACGTGGTAGCAGAGCTGAACACAGGCCAGGGGACTGCGCGGGTCTTCTTGCAGATAAACGTTCAGGCCATTGTCGAGAACGAAATGTTGCAGTGGCGGCTTTGCCGCAGGGATCAGCGAAGAAAGGCTGACTGTCGGGGGGAGGGCCATGCTCGAAGTGCTCCGTCACGAGTGATGAGCGGAGCAGCTTCGGGCACTTCTGCTGGTGGGCGGTGTTACTTAAATCTGGGTGCGCTGCCAGAGCGCGTAGTGCACCTGGCCGGTCTTCTTCTCGCGGTGCAGGCGCCAGTTGCCCGGCATCGGCAGGGTGGAGGGCGCGGCCTCGCTTTCGGTGTAGATCCACGCCTGCTCGCGCAGCCACTGGCCCTGTTCAAGCAGGTTGCAGGTGTTGGCCAGCAGGTCCTGGTGGAAGGGCGGGTCGAGGAACACCAGGTCGAACTGCTGCTTGGCCGGGCCTTGCAGGTAGCGCAGGGCGTCGGTTTGCAGGATCTGCCCGCGCGGGCAGCGCAGCAGTTCGAGGTTGTGCTTGAGGTTGGCGATGGCAGCCGGGTTGCTGTCGAGTGCCACGGCGTTTTCCGCGCCGCGGGACAGGGCTTCGAGCACCAGTGCGCCGCTGCCGGTGAAGGCATCCAGCACGCGGGCGCCCTCGATGTACGGCGCCAGCCAGTTGAACAGGGTTTCGCGCACGCGGTCGGGGGTGGGGCGCAGGCCGTCGCCTTCGGGGACGGCCAGGCGACGGCTGCGCCATTCGCCAGCGATGATGCGCAACTGGCCGGGGCCTTTGCTGGCGCCAGGGGCGCTGCGCGCGGGGGTGTTGGGGCGTGCCATTAATGCTCCGGTACGCCGAGCGGCCGCTCGGCGGGTTTGTCAGTGGGGGCCGGCAGCGGCTGCTGTGCCACCTTCGGGCCGACGGTGACGATCACCAGCTTGTCCGCCGCCAGGTGCTTGTTCATGGCGGCCTTGACCTGCTCGACGGTCAGCGCCTGGGACTGCTGCATGAAGTCTTCCAGCCAGCTCAGCGGCAGGTTGTAGAAGCCGATCGCGCCCAACTGGCCGACGATACTGGCGTTGCTGGCATTGGACAGCGGGAAGCTGCCGGCCAGTTCGCGCTTGGCGTCGTCCAGTTCCTGTTGCGTCGGGCCGCTCTTGAGGTAGTCGGCCAGCAGGTCCTGGACCAGCTTGAGCGTGCCTTCGCTGAGCTCGGCACGGGTCTGCAGGTTGATCATGAACGGGCCGCGTACCTGCATCGGGCTGAACACCGAGTACACCCCGTAGGTCAGGCCGCGCTTTTCGCGCACTTCGCTCATCAGCCGGGTACCAAAGGCGCCGCCGCCGAGGATCTGGTTGCCCAGCGACAGTGCGGGCCAGTCCGGGTCGTTACGGTCGATGCCAAGTTCGGCCAGCATCAGGTGAGTCTGCTTGGACGCAAAGTCGATGTGGGTCATGCCTGGCTTGGGTTCAACCGGCTGCTCGGGCTTGGCCAGGGCCGGGCCTTTGGGCAGGCCGGCGGAAACCTGGGCGGCGATGGCTTCGGCTTCGCTGCGGCTGAGGTCGCCGACCAGCGCGATCACCGCGTTGCCGGCGGCATAGGCCTTGGCGTGGAAGGCGCGCAGCTGATCGAGGGTGATGGCGGTGACCGTCTGGGCCGTGCCGTCGCTGGGGTGAGCGTAGGGGTGGCTGCCGTACAGGTTGGCGAACAGGGTCTTGCCGGCGATCTTGCCGGGGTTCTGCTTTTCATACTCGAAGCCGGCCAGCATCTGGTTTCTGATGCGCTTGAGGGCGTCATCGGGGAAGGTCGGTTTGCCCACCACCTCGGTGAACAGCTTGAGTGCCGGCTCGCGCTTGTCGGCGGCGCTGAGGCTGCGCAGCGAGGCCACGGCCATGTCGCGGTAGGAGCCATTGCCAAAGTCTGCGCCCAGGCCCTCGAAGCCTTCGGCGATGGCGGTGACGTCCTTGCCGGCCACACCCTCGTTGAGCATGGCGTTGGTCAGCGTGGCCACGCCTGGCGTCGCGCCGTCCTGGCTGCTGCCGGCGGCGAAGGTCAGGCGCAGGTCGAACATCGGCAGCTCGCGGGCTTCGACGAACAATACGCGGGTGCCTTCGGCGGTGGTCCAGTGCTGGATGTTCAACTGACGGCGGCTGGGGGCCTTGCCGTCCAGTTCGGCCAGCGATTGCAGCGAGTTGGCCGGGCGGGCCGCGCCAGCGGGCTGGCTGGCGCTGTCGGACTGGGCCGGGCGGGCCAGCAGCAGGGCGGTGGCCACCACCAGCACGATGATGCCAAGGCCCAGCAGGGTGTAGCGGGGTGCGCTGCGGTCACTCATGAGCGGACTCCTCGGGCAGTACATGGGCAACGCTCAGGCGTTCGCGGGTGAAGTAGGTGCGGGCAGCGGCCTGGATGTCTTCCGGGGTCACGCGCTTGAGGTCGTCGAGTTCGCTGTCGATCAGTTTCCAGGACAGACCGACGGTTTCCAGCTGGCCGATGGTGGTGGCCTGGCTGCTGATGGAGTCACGGTCGTAGACCAGGCCAGCAATCACCTGGGCGCGCACGCGCTCGAGCTCTTCGGCGGTCGGTGGGGTGGTCTTGAGTTCGTCGAGCAGTTGCCAGACGCCTTTCTCGACCTCGGCCAGGGTCTTTTTCTTCTGCACGTTGGGGGTGGCCGAGATCAGGAACAGGCTGTCGCCCCGGGTGAAGGCGTTGTAGCTGGACGAGGCACCGGCCACCAGCTCCTGGCCGCGCTCCAGGCGCGCCGGCATGCGGGCGCTGTAGCCGCCGTCGAGCAGCGCGGAAATCAGCCGCAGCGCGTTGACCGTGCGCGGGTCCTTGGCGGTGGCCAGGGCCGGCACGTTGAAGCCGTAGATCAGGCTCGGCAACTGCGTCTGCACGTGCAGGGTCAGCTTGCGCAGGCCGGGTTCGGCCAGCTCCAGCGGCAGCTTGCTGGGGGGCACGGCGCGCTTGGGGATGGGGCCGAAGTATTTTTGTGCGAGGGTTTTCACTTCGTCGGGGGTGACGTCGCCGACGACCACCAGGGTGGCGTTGTTCGGCGCGTACCAGGACTCGTACCAGTGGCGCAGCTCTTCGACCTTCATGCGTTCGAGGTCGGCCATCCAGCCGATGGTCGGGGTGTGGTAGCCGCTGGCCGGGTAGGCCATGGCACGGAACAGCTCGAAGGCTTTGGAGCTGGGCTGATCGTCGGTGCGCAGGCGGCGCTCTTCCTTGATCACCTCGATCTCGCGGCTGAACTCGTCGGCCGGCAGGCGCAGGCTGGCCAGGCGGTCGGCTTCCAGTTCGAAGGCCACCGGCAGGCGGTCGCGGGCCAGCACCTGGTAATAGGCGGTGTAGTCGTCGCTGGTGAAGGCGTTCTCTTCGGCGCCCAGGTCACGCAGGATGCGCGATGCTTCGCCAGGGCCGAGCTTGGCGCTGCCCTTGAACATCATGTGCTCCAGGGCGTGGGACAGGCCTGTCTGGCCCGGGGTTTCGTAGCTGGAACCGACCTTGTACCAGATCTGCGAAACCACCACCGGGGCACGGTGGTCCTCGCGCACGACCACTTTCAGGCCGTTGTCGAGGATGAATTCGTGGGTGGGTTGCACATCGGCGGCGAAGGCCGCAAGCGGCAGGCACAGCGTGCCGAGCAACAGGCCAGCGGCGCGGCGGGCTAGAGCATTCATACGGTGTTTAACCTGTTCTGCGGCCCGCTTGGGTTTAGCGTCGGCGGGCCAGGAGGTGCTAGGATACTGATCCGGTTGCCTGGCGACCATGCCTGTCGCCGTTCTGGCCCGCAGGCCCTAAAGACAAAACGTTGCGCATGAACCAGTCGGTTACAAAATAGTCTGTTCTGCGTGACTCAAGAATTCCCGATGCGCCACTGCTGGCGCATCGCTACCCTGAGATAGCCGTCTTCCATGTTTGGTTCCAACGACGACAAAAAAGCGCCGGCTGCGGCTGGCGAGAAGAAAGGCCTGTTCAGCTGGTTCCGCAAGAAGCCGGAACAACCTGTCGCCGAACAGCCGCAAACCCCAGAACCGCAGGCCGCAGAGCCGGCCGCACTGCAGGTGCCTGCTGTCGAGCCGCTGCCGGCGGCAGTGCCCGAGCCCGTAGTGGTCGAGCCTGTGCCGGAGCCGGTGGTTGCCGCGCCTCAGGTTGTGCCTGAGCCAGTGGTTGAGACACCGCAGCCAGTGTCGGTGCCGGAGCCGGTAGTTGTCGCGCCTCAGGCTGTGCCTGAGCCAGTGGTTATCACACCGCAGCCAGTGTCGGTGCCCGAGCCAGTGGTCGCCACGCCGCAATATGCGCCTGCCGCTGCCCCCGTGGTTGTTCAGCCTGAGCCTGTGGTTGCCGCGCCTGTAGAGCCAGCACCGGTCGAAGTGCCTGCGGCCCCGGTCAGCAACCTGGTACTGCCTGTCGCCGAAGAACCGGTGGCACTGGTTGAGGACCTGGAGCCCAAGGCGCCGCCTGCCATCCCTGCTCGCCCGCTCGTCGAGCCGGCTGCCACTGTCGCAGCGGCCCCGGCGCCGGTTGTCGAAGCCCAACCGGCCATCGCGCCGGCCCCGGTCGAACCCGAGCCCGTTGCCGCGGCTGCCGCCGAACCGTCCAAGCCCGGTTTCTTTGCCCGTCTCAAGCAGGGCCTGTCGAAGACCAGCGCCAGCATTGGCGAGGGCATGGCCAGCCTGTTCATGGGCAAGAAGGTCATCGATGACGACCTGCTCGACGAAATCGAAACCCGCCTGCTGACCGCCGACGTCGGCGTCGAGGCCACCTCGGCCATCGTCCAGAACCTCACCCAGAAAGTTGCCCGCAAGCAGCTGGCCGACGCCGACGCGCTGTACAAGTCGCTGCAGGAAGAACTGGCCGCGCTGCTGCGCCCGGTCGAGCAGCCGCTGAAGATCGAGGCGCAGACCAAGCCCTACGTGATCCTGGTGGTCGGCGTGAACGGCGCCGGCAAGACCACCACCATCGGCAAGCTGGCGAAAAAGCTGCAGCTCGAAGGCAAGAAGGTCATGCTCGCCGCCGGCGACACCTTCCGTGCCGCCGCCGTGGAGCAGCTGCAGGTGTGGGGCGAGCGCAACCAGATCCCGGTGATCGCCCAGCACACCGGTGCCGACTCGGCTTCGGTGATCTTCGATGCCGTGCAGGCCGCCAAGGCGCGCAACGTCGATGTGCTGATCGCCGACACCGCCGGGCGCCTGCACACCAAGGACAACCTGATGGAAGAGCTGAAGAAGGTCCGTCGGGTGATTGGCAAGCTCGACGCCGAGGCGCCCCACGAGGTGCTGCTGGTGCTCGACGCCGGTACCGGGCAGAACGCCATCAGCCAGGCCAAGTACTTCAACCAGAGCGTGGAACTGACCGGCCTGGCCCTGACCAAGCTGGACGGCACCGCCAAGGGTGGGGTGATCTTCGCCCTGGCCAAGCAGTTCAACATTCCGATCCGCTTCATTGGTGTGGGCGAGGGTATCGATGACCTGCGCACCTTCGAGGCTGAATCTTTCGTCAAGGCACTGTTTGCCGAGCGGGAACCTGCATGATCCGATTCGAACAGGTCGCCAAACGCTACCCCAACGGCCACGTCGGCCTGCATGAGCTGAGCTTCCGGGCGCGGCGTGGCGAGTTCCTGTTCGTCACCGGCCACTCCGGCGCCGGCAAGAGCACCTTGTTGCGCCTGTTGTTGGCCATGGAACGCCCTACCAGCGGCAAGCTGCTGCTGGCGGGGCAGGACCTGGGGCAGATCAGCAACGCGCAGATTCCGTTCCTGCGCCGGCAGATCGGCGTGGTGTTCCAGAACCACCAGTTGCTGTTCGACCGCACCGTGTTCAACAACATCGCCTTGCCGCTGCAGATCCTCGGGCTGTCCAAGGCCGAGATCGCCAAGCGCGTCGACTCGGCGCTGGAGCGCGTGTCGTTGAGCGACAAGGGCGAGCTGTTCCCGGCCGACCTGTCCACTGGCCAGCAACAGCGTGTCGGTATCGCTCGGGCGATCGTCCACCAGCCGGCATTGCTGCTGGCGGACGAGCCCACCGGTAACCTCGACCCGCGCCTGGCCGCCGAGATCATGGGCGTGTTCGAAGACATCAACCGCCTGGGCACCACCGTATTGATCGCCAGCCACGACTTGGCGCTGATCGCGCGCATGCGCCACCGCATGCTGACGCTGCAACGCGGCCGCTTGATCGGCGATGGGGAGGCCGGGCAATGAGCACCACACGTACACCAAAGGTTTCCGAGCGGGTCGCACCCAAGCCAGCCGACCCACAACCTGCGAAGAAAAAGCGCGGTGACCACGACGACGATGGCCCGGACTTCAGCACCTTGCTGCACGCCTGGCTGGAAAGCCACCGTGCCAGCCTGGCCGACAGCCTGCGCCGCCTGGCCAAGCAGCCGATCGGCAGCTTCTTCACCTGCCTGGTGATGGCCGTGGCGCTGAGCATGCCCATGGGTCTGTCGCTGCTGCTCAAGAACGTCGAGAAGCTCGGCGGTTCGTGGCAGCGCGCGGCGCAGATTTCGCTGTACCTCAAGCTCGACGCCAGCAGCCGCGATGGCGAAGCATTGCGTGACGAGATCAAGGGCATGCCGGGCGTTGCCGAGGCCCAGTACGTCAGCCGTGAGCAGGCGCTGGAAGAGTTCCAGCAGCAGTCTGGCCTGGGCGAGGCCCTGCGCGAGCTGCCGGACAACCCGCTGCCCGGCGTGGTGGTGGTGACCCCGAGCGAAGTCGACAAACCGGCCCTGGAAGCGCTGCGCCAGCGCCTGGCAGAGCTGCCACGGGTGGAAGCGGCACAGCTGGACCTGGTCTGGGTCGAGCGCCTGGCGGCGATCCTCAAGCTGGGTGATCGCTTTGTCTTCGGCCTTGCGGTGATGCTTATTTCTGCCTTGCTGTTAGTAATCGGTAACACAATTCGTCTACATATCGAGAACCGCCGCGTCGAGATCGAAGTGATCAAGCTGGTGGGCGGCACCGACAGCTACGTGCGTCGGCCTTTCCTCTACATGGGGGCGCTGTATGGCCTGGGTGCCGGGGTGCTGGCCTGGGGGATCCTGGCGTTCGGCCTGAACTGGCTCAACGACGCGGTCGTCGGGCTTTCCGGCCTGTATGGCAGCGATTTCGCCCTGGGCGGGGTGCCGGCTGCCGATGGTCTTTCCCTCTTGATCGGCGCGGTGCTGTTGGGGTATATCGGTGCATGGATCGCGGTGGCTCGGCATCTGAACGAGCTGGCACCACGATAATGTTTCATCGCCAGCATTGACTTTTTTTCATCCAGGAACTTGTCTCGCGGTTCCGGGTCTATGCTGGCAGTGCCCACAAGGCACGAGTCTGTAAGTCGGAGGTACTTGAATGACCACATCGTTGCAACCTGCCTATGCCCTGGTACCCGGTGCAAACCTGGAAGCCTACGTGCACACGGTCAACAGCATCCCGCTGCTGACGGTCGAGCAGGAGCGTGATCTGGGCGAGCGTCTCTATTACGAACAGGATGTCGAGGCCGCCCGGCAAATGGTGATGGCCCACCTGCGTTTCGTCGTCCATATCGCCCGTAGCTATGCTGGCTATGGTCTGGCCCAGGCCGACCTGATCCAGGAAGGCAACGTCGGCCTGATGAAGGCGGTAAAACGTTTCAACCCGGAAATGGGCGTACGTCTGGTGTCCTTCGCGGTGCACTGGATCAAGGCCGAGATCCACGAGTTCATCCTGCGCAACTGGCGCATCGT
Source organism: Pseudomonas sp. GZD-209 (assembly GCF_049310485.1). Taxonomy (NCBI): domain Bacteria; kingdom Pseudomonadati; phylum Pseudomonadota; class Gammaproteobacteria; order Pseudomonadales; family Pseudomonadaceae; genus Pseudomonas; species Pseudomonas sp. GZD-209. The sequence goes on along the minus strand of NZ_JBMOWQ010000222.1, from coordinate 16,498 downwards.
CAAGGTGGCCACCACCAAGGCCCAGCGCAAACTGTTCTTCAACCTGCGCAGCCAGAAGAAACGCCTGGCCTGGCTGAACAATGACGAAGTGCATCGCGTGGCTGAAAGCCTGGGCGTAGAGCCCCGCGAAGTGCGTGAAATGGAAAGCCGCCTGAGCGGCCAGGACATGGCCTTCGACCCGGCAGCCGAAGCCGATGACGACAGCGCCTTCCAGTCGCCCGCGCATTACCTGGAAGACCACCGCTACGATCCGGCTGTGCAGCTGGAGGACGCTGACTGGAGCGACAACTCCACCAGCAACCTGCATGAAGCCCTGCAAGGCCTGGACGATCGCAGTCGCGACATTCTCTACCAGCGCTGGCTGGCGGAAGAGAAGGCCACGCTGCATGAGCTGGCGGACAAGTACAGCGTTTCGGCCGAGCGTATTCGCCAGCTGGAGAAGAACGCAATGAACAAGGTCAAGGCACTGATCGCCATCTGATCGGCGCCCTGGCTGAATAAAAAAACCGCTGCTCTCGCAAGAGGCAGCGGTTTTTTTTATTGGGCATGGCGCTGCGCGCATCCAGCTGGAGCGCAGGCCCCTGTGGGAGCGGCTTTAGCCGCGAACGCCAGCGAAGCTGGCGCCGTCCACCGCGTTGCCTTTTTCGCGGCTGAAGCCGCTCCCACAGGTTACTTGATGCCCTTGCGAGCGCAGCTTAGAGCCTGCGCGAAGGATCCAGCTGCATCAGGTAGCTCGGCCCACCCAGCTGGCTCATCTGCCGGCGAATCCACCCCGCGCGGCTGGCCACATAGGTACTTGGCCGGCTGGCGCTCCATTTGATCGGGCTCGGCAACACGGCAGCGAGCTGTGCGGCCTGTTGTCGCGTCAGGCGGCTGGCATCCACGCCAAAGTGATAGCGTGCCGCCGCCTGGGCGCCGAACACGCCCTTGCCCCACTCGGCGCTGTTCAGATACACCTCGAGAATCCGCTCTTTCGACCAGAACAGCTCGATCAGTGCCGTGAACCAGGCCTCCAGGCCCTTGCGCAGCCAACTGCGGCCGGACCACAGGAACATGTTCTTGGCCACCTGCTGGGTCAGGGTGCTGGCGCCACGGACCTTGCCGCCCCGTTCGTTGTAGGCCAGCGCCGCCTGGATGGCCGGGATGTCGAACCCCCAGTGGTTGGCGAACTTCTGGTCTTCACCGGCGATGACCGCCACCTTGAGCTCGTCCGAGATCTCTTCCCAGGGTGTCCAGTCGCGCTGCAGGTCGATCGGCTCGCCACTGAACCATGACTCCACCTTGCGCTCGACCATCAGCGCCGTGCCGGGCGGCGGTACCCAGCGCAGTACCAGCACCACGGCAATGCTTGCGACAGCGAACCAGAGCAGGCCGCGGGTGAAGTGGCGCAGGAAGGATGACAGCATGGTGATGGCTTGGCCGGACCGTTGGAACGGGCCATTATACAGACCCCTTTCGAGGAGTCGTCCCATGCTTCGCAGCTTCCTGATGCTCGCCGCCTTCTTCGGGTTCACCGGTGTCGCGCTCGGCGCCTTTGCCGCCCATGGCCTGAAGAGCCGCCTCAGTGCCGATTACCTGGCAGTCTTTCACACCGGTGTCACCTACCAGTTGGTGCATGCCCTGGCGATCCTCGCCGTGGCCGTGCTCTCGGTGCACCTGCCCGGGCGCCTGGTAGGCTGGGCCGGCAGTTTGTTCGCGCTGGGTATCGTGCTGTTTTCCGGCAGCCTCTACGTGCTCACGCTGACGGGCCTGGGCAAGCTCGGCATGATCACCCCGCTGGGTGGCCTGTGCTTCCTCGCCGGCTGGTTGTGTCTGGGCCTGGCCGCCTGGCGCCTGGGCTGACCGAGTGGTCCACAATCGCGACTAATGGCGCGCCCCACCCTTGGGTTGCAAGGCTGATCAGGGCTAGAATGCCTGCCCCAACGAACAATGGTGGCCGTGCGCATGCGCATTCAACTGAACGGTGAACCTTACGAACTGCCCGCGAGCGAGAGCGTCGCGGCCCTGCTCGGCCGGCTCGAGCTGGCTGGCCGCCGGGTGGCGGTGGAACTGAACCTGGACATCGTGCCGCGCAGTCAGCACGAGAGCACGCTGCTGAGCGAGGGCGACCAGGTTGAAGTGGTCCACGCCATCGGCGGTGGTTGAGCAAGCCCGGCGATTCACCCGTAAGCCCCGTAACCTTTCCTGAGGAACATCGATGAGCAACGTTCGCAGCGACAAGCCCTTCATCCTGGCCGGGCGCACCTTCCAGTCGCGCCTGCTGGTCGGTACCGGCAAGTACCGTGACATGGAAGAAACCCGCCTGGCCACCGAGGCCTCGGGTGCCGAAATCGTCACCGTCGCCGTGCGCCGCACCAACCTGGGCCAGAATGCGGGCGAGCCGAACCTGCTCGACGTGCTGTCGCCGGACAAGTACACCATCCTGCCGAACACCGCAGGCTGCTTCGATGCGGTAGAAGCCGTGCGCACCTGCCGCCTGGCCCGTGAGCTGCTCGATGGTCGCAAATCCCATGAGTCGCGCACGCTGGTCAAGCTGGAAGTGCTGGCTGACCAGAAAACCTTGTTCCCCAACGTCATTGAAACCCTCAAGGCCGCCGAAGTGCTGGTCAAGGAAGGTTTCGACGTGATGGTCTACACCAGCGACGATCCGATCATCGCCCGTCAGCTGGCCGAGGCCGGCTGCATCGCGGTGATGCCCCTGGCCGGCCTGATCGGTACGGGCCTTGGCATCTGCAACCCGTACAACCTGCAGATCATCCTCGAGGAATCCAAGGTGCCGGTGCTGGTCGATGCCGGCGTGGGTACCGCCTCCGACGCCACCATCGCCATGGAGATGGGTTGCGAGGCGGTACTGATGAACTCGGCCATCGCCCATGCCCAACAGCCGGTGCTGATGGCCGAAGCCATGAAGCACGGCATCCTGGCCGGGCGCATGGCCTACCTGGCCGGTCGCATGCCCAAGAAACTCTACGCCAGCGCCTCTTCGCCGCTGGATGGTCTGATCAAGTAAGAGCCCCAGATGACTGAATCGCAAGAAACGCCGAGCACCGCCGACGGCGAAGATCGCCCGCACCGTCGCATCAAGAGTTTCGTGATGCGCGCCGGGCGCATGACCGAAGGCCAGCAGCGTGGCCTGGAGCAGGGTGGCCCGCTGTTCGTCCTGCCGCTGGCTGATAGCCCGGTGGACTACGACCAGGTGTTCGGCCGTTCGGCGCCGCGCACCCTGGAGATCGGCTTTGGCATGGGCCATTCGCTGCTGGAGATGGCCGCCGCCTCGCCCGAGCTGGACTTTATCGGCGTCGAAGTGCACCGCCCGGGTGTCGGCGCTTTGCTGAACGGCGTGCTCACCCAAGGCCTGAAGAACCTGCGGGTGTACGACTGCGACGCCATCGAAGTGCTCAACCGCTGCGTGGCCGACAACAGCCTCGACCGCTTGATGCTGTTCTTCCCAGACCCCTGGCACAAGGCGCGTCACCACAAGCGCCGGATCGTCCAGCTGGAGTTCGCCGAGCTGGTGCGTCGCAAGTTGAAGCCCGGTGGCGTGTTCCACATGGCGACCGACTGGGAGCCTTATGCCGAATACATGCTGGAAGTGATGAGCGCAGCACCGGGCTATCGCAACCAGGCGGCTGATGGCGCCTACGTGCCACGCCCTGAAGAGCGCCCGATCACCAAGTTCGAGCGTCGTGGCGAGCGCCTTGGGCACGGCGTGTGGGACCTGAAGTTCGAGAAGGTGGACTGAGCGGCATTCGTTCAGCGTCATGCTTCGAAGCCTGGGTGACTGCAGGCGAAAAAAAACCGCCTTGCGAAGGGCGGTTTTTTTATGCGGGCTTCGGGTTACGAATCCTTGGCCTGCGTACTTCACTGGAGACAACCACAGCTGGATCTTAGGGTTGCCGGCAAAACGCGTCAATCAAGGAAATATCCGGCATTACGTGTGACAACGCTGGAAACAGCCATGGCTGATCGGCTCACGTAAGCTCGCTGGGCTCCCCATGTGATTCATCCAGTGGCGGGTCGGGAACACCACGGTTTCTCGGCCCCTTCGACGCGGCCTACGACCCGCGCCGGTGAAGTTCATCGAAGGGCCATCAACCTGGCCACTTCACTGGAGACAACCACAGGGTCTCTGAAGGTGTCGAAGTGCCGGTTAGATACTGGAAGATTGGCCTGGCCAGTACGGAGGCCAAGGCATATGAAGCATCTGCTGAAAATGCTGAGCCACGCCTGGAAGCTCGTCCGGCTCTTGATCCTGTTCAAGACCGCGAGGGACTTCCTGCGTGATCACTTCGATGATGCCCGCTGAGGGCTAGTGGAGTGAGGGGCCGCCCTGGTTCGCCAGGGTGGCTTTTAGCCGCCGCTCACCCCCGCCGGTCAGCCTCCACGGCAACCAACATCAGCAGCCAGCCCACCAGGCATGCTTCGAAGCATGGGTAACTGCAGGCGAAAAAAAACCGCCTTGCGAAGGGCGGTTTTTTTATGCGGGCTTCGGGTTACGAACCCTTGGCCTGCGTACTTCGGTTTCACTGGAGATAGCCCACAGACGAAATACTAGGGGTGCCTGGAAATGGCGTCAATCACAGAAATATCCAGCAGTATGTGTGACTGAATGGTTAACAGCGTTCAAGCCTCACGGCCTGCGAACCGTGCCGGTGGTTTTTTCGAAGGGCCATCCACCTGGCCACTTCACTGGAGATAACCCACATGATCTCTGAAGGTGTCGAAGTGCCGGTTAGATACTGGAAGATTGGCCTGGCCAGTACGGAGGCCAAGGCATATGAAGCATCTGCTGAAAATGCTGAGCCACGTCTGGAAGCTCGTCCGGCTCTTGATCCTGTTCAAGACCGCGAGGGACTTCCTGCGTGATCACTTCGATGATGCCCGCTGAGGGCTAGTGGAGTGAGGGGCTGCCCTGGTTCGCCAGGGTGGCTTTTAGCCGCCGCTCATCCCCGCCGGTCAGCCACCACCCCAATCAACACCAGCACCACCAGCAACACAGGTGCCAGCGCATAGTTGTTGAACTGTCCCAGACCCTTGACGATCCACGGTGTGGCATAGATCAGCGCCGCGCCGCTGCCGATCATCACCAGCAGCGCCATGAACGGCACGCGCAGGGCGCCGGCCAGGCCGCCCAGGCGCCCCTCGACCCAGCCCTTGATATCGGTGCCGAACAGCACCAGCAGGCAGCCCACCAGGGCCAGCGAGATCTCCGACAGGTTGCTGCGGCTCCAGCGGGAGACGGTCGAGAGCAGGTCAAGTACCAGGTCCATGGGTCATCCTTAATTCAAGAAGTACTGCAGCAGGTCATTGAGGAACAGCTGGCCGCGCGGCGTAGCCGCCAGTCGATCCGCTTCGACCTGCAAAAGGCCCTTTTGTTCGGCTGCGCGGCGGGCTTGCGCGAGTTGCGCCAGGGGCAGCCCCGTGCGTTGCGTGAACAGCTGGGCTTCCACGCCCTGGGTCAGGCGCAGCGCGTTCATCAGGAATTCGAAGGGCAGTTCATCGACCGGCAGCAACTTCTCGCCTGCCTTGAAGGGCTTGGCCGGGTTCAGGTAGTCCTTGGGCAGGCGGGTCTTCCAGGTGCGCAGGATGCGCCCGTCGGGGAACGACAGCTTGCCGTGGGCACCGGCACCGATACCGATGAAGTCGCCAAAGCGCCAGTAATTGAGGTTGTGCCGTGCGGCGCGCCCCGCCTGGGCGTAGGCCGACACTTCGTATTGCTGGTAGCCGTGCTCGGCCATCAGCGCCTGGCCGGCTTCCTGGATATCCCAGAGGATGTCGTCCTCGGGCAGCTCGGGCGGCTGGTTCCAGAACACGGTGTTGGGCTCGACCGTCAGCTGATACCAGGACAGGTGCGTCGGCGCCAGTTCGATGGCCTGGCGCAGGTCGCCAAGCGCGTCGTCCAGCGACTGGTCCGGCAGGCCGTGCATCAGGTCCATGTTGAAGTTGTCGAAGCCGGCCGCGCGGGCCATGTCGGCGGCGCGCACCGCTTCAGCGCCGTTGTGGATGCGCCCGAGCTTCTCAAGCTTGGCTGGCTGGAAGCTCTGCACGCCGATGGACAGCCGGTTGATGCCGGTCTGCCGATAGGCCTTGAACTTTTCCTGTTCGAACGTGCCCGGGTTGGCTTCCAGGGTGATCTCGATGTCGGCGGCAAACGGGATGCGCTGCTCGACACCCCGCAACAGGCGGCCAAGCGCAGCCGCGCTGAACAGGCTGGGGGTGCCGCCGCCGAAGAAGATCGTGCTGATCGGCCGGCCCTGAACGGCAAGCAGTTCCTGGTCGAGGTCGGCCAGCAGGGCATCGATATACTCGTCTTCGGGCAATGTGGGCCCGGCCTGGTGCGAGTTGAAGTCGCAATAAGGGCATTTGCGCACGCACCAGGGGATATGGATGTACAGCGACAGCGGCGGGAGTTCGGGGAGGATCAGGCCCGCCGGCTGTACCAACAGCTTTTCGCTCATGCCAGGCCCAGGCGCTGACGCAGCAAGGCCATGGCGCGGGCGCGGTGGCTAAGCTGGTTCTTGTCGATGGGCGCCAGGTCGGCGCTGGAACACTTGCGCTCCGGGACCCAGAACAGCGGGTCGTAGCCGAAACCATGCTCACCGCTGGCCTCGAACAGGATGCTGCCATGCCACAGGCCTTCGCAGAGGATCGGCAGCGGGTCGTCGGCATGGCGCACCAGCGCCAGCACGCAGACGAACTGCGCGCCACGCTGTTCCTTGGGCACATCCTTCAGCGCTTCAAGCAGCTTGGCGTTGTTGGCCGCGTCGCCCTTGCCGTCGGCGTAGCGTGCCGAATAGATGCCCGGCGCGCCGCCGAGGAAGTCCACCGCCAGGCCCGAGTCGTCGGCCAGGGCCGGCAGGCCGGAGATGCGTGCGGCGTTGCGCGCCTTGAGGATGGCGTTCTCGACGAACGACAGGCCGGTTTCTTCCGGCTCTACCTGGCTGAATTCACCGATCGAGCGCAGATGCACGGAGTCGCCGAGCATGGCCTGCAGTTCCTTGAGCTTGCCGGCGTTATGGCTGGCCAATACGAGTTGCTGGAAATTCATCATTCGCCTGGGAACACTTCCTGGTTGAAGCTGAGTTGATTGCTGACGCCGCCGGTTTCGACATTCAGGTCGAAGGTCAGGGTTTCAGCCTGGTCGATCTTGAACTGGGCGATGTAGTACACCGCGCCCTGGTCGGTGATCTGCTTGAACGACAGCGGGCTGCTGCGCCCGGTCAGGTCCTTGACCGTGCCGCTGACCACCGAGGTGGCCGCCTTGCCGCCCTTGAGCACGGCGATATTGAGCACACCCTGGTTCTTGCTGCGGGTAAGGCCGGTGGCAGCGGCGATGTCAGGCTGCAGCATGCTCGAGGTGAAGGCGCTGTAGTGGACCGTCACGTCGCCGAACACTTCCTTGCGATCGGGCTTGGCGGCATCGGCAGCCAGCACCGGCAGGGCCAGGCACAGGCTGATCAGAAACAGTGCTAGTCGACGCATGATCCCATTCCTCCGTTCGCGAGCGTCAGACGGCGAGCTGGTGCTCCTGCAGGCCCGGGCTGCTGACGCGATAAATACCGATTTCACCTAGAAGATTAGGCCAAAGGCGGCCGCCCAACCCATTACGGTGCAAGTGGTCGACGGCCAGGCGGTCGAGCACCTTGGCGTGGCGTTCGTGGCACAGGTTCTCGAAGTCTTCGAACGTGCAGAAGTGAATGTTCGGCGTGTTGTACCAGGTGTATGGCATGAAGTCCGACACCGGCATGCGGCCTTTGGTCGCCAGGTACCAACGGCAGCGCCAGTGGCCGAAGTTGGGGAACGTAATGATGCACTGGCGGCCCACTCGCAGCATTTCGTCGAGAATCCGGTCGGGGTACTCCACGGCCTGCAGGGCCTGGGTCATGACCACCACGTCGAAGCTGTTGCTGGCGAAGTTGCCCAGGCCCTTGTCCAGGTCCTGCTCGATCACGTTGACGCCCTTGGCCACGCACTCGGCGATGTTGTCGGCGTCGATCTCCAGGCCGTAGCCGGTGACGTTCTTGTGCTCGCGCAGCGAAGCCAGCAGCTCGCCGTTGCCGCAGCCCAGGTCGAGTACCCGGCTGCCGGCGGGGATCCAGTCTTGGATGATTTCCAGGTCGGCTCTCATGGGGTCCTCACAGGGCGATGCGGTTCATGTAGTTGGCGAAACCCTGCATGTAGCGAGGCGTGGGGATCAGGAAGGCGTCGTGGCCGTAGGGCGAGTCGATATCCAGGTAGCAGACGTTCTTGCGTGCGGCCATGAGGGCATCGACGATCTCCCGCGAACGGGCCGGCGAGAAGCGCCAGTCGGTAGTGAACGACATGATGCAGAAGTCAGCCGTGACATGCGCCAGGGTCGCCGCCAGGTCGCCGTCGTGGGCCGCCGCCGGGTCGTAGTAGTCCAGCGCCTTGGTCATCAGCAGGTAGGTGTTGGCGTCGAAACGCCCGGAGAACTCCTCGCCCTGGTAGCGCAGGTAGCTCTCGACCTGGAATTCGACGCTGTGGAAGTCGTAGTTGAGCTTGTCGCTCTTGAGCTCGCGGCCGAATTTTTCGCCCATCGAGTCGTCGGACAGGTAGGTGATATGGCCGACCATCCGCGCCAGCATCAGGCCGCGCTTGGGGATCACGCCTTGGTCCTGGAACGAACCGCCGTGGAATTCGGGGTCGGTGAGGATGGCCTGGCGCGCCACTTCGTTGAAGGCGATGTTCTGCGCCGACAGCTTGGGTGCCGAGGCGATGTCCACGCAGTGACGTACCCGGTCCGGGTAGGTGATGGTCCACTGCAGTGCCTGCATGCCGCCGAGGCTGCCGCCGACGATGGCGGCCCAGGTGTGGATGCCGAGGCGATCGGCCAGGCGCGCCTGGCTGTGCACCCAGTCTTCCACCGTCAGCACCGGGAAATCGGCGCCGTAGGGCTTGCCGGTGGCCGGGTTGAGGCTGCTGGGGCCGGTGCTGCCGTTGCAGCCGCCGAGGTTGTTCAGGCTGACCACGAAGAAGCGGTTGGTATCGATCGGCTTGCCGGGGCCGATGCAGCTGTCCCACCAGCCCGGCTTGCGGTCGGTGGCGGCGTGGTAGCCGGCGGCATGGTGGTGGCCGGACAACGCGTGGCAGATGAGCACGGCGTTGCTGGCGTTGCTGTTGAGCTCGCCATAGGTTTCGTAGATGAGTTCGTACGAGGCCAGGGCGCGGCCACAGGCCAGGGCCAACGGTTCATCGAACCGGGCGATCTGCGGTGTTACCAGACCGACGGAATCTTCGGGAAAGACAGTGGACATCGACCCTGCTCACGCTTGACGGAGGCGTAAGTCTAAAGAGCGCTACCCCCAGCGGCAAGCAATGGCTTGCCGCAGGAGATATCGCGGGTCAGATCATCCGCCACAGCTCTTGTGGCATGCCGGCGTAGGCCGCCAGCTGGGGCATGAGGAACGACTGGATCACCTGGATGGCGATGAAGGCGAAGATCGGCGAGATGTCCATGCCGCCCAGGTTCGGCACCAGGCGACGGAACGGCGCCAGCACCGGCTCGCTGATCTGGTAGGCCAGCTCGGCAGCAGGGTTGTGGCTGTTGGGCGCGACCCACGAGACGATCACCATGACGATCATCGCTACCCAGAAAATCTTCAGGAACAGCGAGGTGATGCCGATGATCGCCCACATCAGCAGGTGCAGGACGTCGCCGAAGGTACCGTAGGTGACCATCAGCACGAAGGCCATCAGCAGCGCCTGGATCAGGACCGACAGCAGCAGCGACGAGGTATCCAGGCCGGCAATGCTCGGGACTACCCGGCGCAGCGGCTTGAGCAGCGGCTGGGTGGCGCGCACGGCGAACTGGCTGAGCGGGTTGTAGAAGTCGGCCTTGACCAGTTGCAGCACGAAGCGCAGCAGGACGATCGCCAGGTACAGGCTGACCAGGGTTTGCACCACGAAGATCGCGGCGCCGGACAGTGCATTCATTGAAAAAGGCTCCTTATTTGCCCAGTTGTTCGGCCAGTTCCGCGGAGCGCTTGGCCGCGGCTTCCAGTGCCTGCTCGACGATGGCCTCGAAGCCATTGGCCTGGAACGACTTGATCGCCGCTTCCGTGGTGCCGGCGGGCGAGGTGACCCGGCGGCGCAGCTCGGCGGCATCGACGTCGCTGGCCACGGCCATGCGTGCGGCGCCCAGGGCGGTTTGCAGGGTCAGTTGCGAGGCGGTTTCACGCGGCAGGCCGAGCTTTTCGCCAGCGGCGGTCATGGCTTCGATCAGCAGGAAGAAGTACGCCGGGCCGCTGCCGGAAACAGCAGTGACGGCATCCAGTTGCTGTTCCTGGTCCAGCCACAGGGCGGTGCCGACGGCGGACAGCAACTGCTCGGCCTGCTCGCGCTGCTCGGCCGACACTTGCTGGGTGGCGTACAGGCCACTGACGCCCTGGCGCAGCAGTGCCGGGGTGTTGGGCATGCAGCGCACCACCGGGATCGCGCCCAGCCAGGCCTGCAGGCTGGCACAGGTGATGCCGGCGGCGATGGAGACGACCAACTGGCCAGGCTTGAGGTTCGGCTTAAGGGTTTCGCAGACGGCTTTCATCACCTGCGGCTTGACCGCCAGGACGATCACATCCACACCGTCGATGGCTTGGGCGTTGTCGGCGAATGCTTCGATGCCGTGCTCGGCCTGGATGCGCGCGCGGGTGTCGGCACCCGGGTCGCTGGCGCGGATCTGCGAGGCGTCCAGGCCCTGGGCGCGCAGGCCGCCGATCAGGCTGGCGGCCATGTTGCCGGCGCCGATAAAGGCAATACGAGTCTTGCTCATGTCAGGTCCTTGAGGGAAAGAGTGAGTTTAAGCATGGATTCAGGGCTGGCCGTAGTCGCGTGCACCGAACAGGGCGGTGCCGATGCGGACCCAGGTCGCACCTTGGGCGATCGCGGCTTCAAGGTCATGGCTCATGCCCATCGACAGGGTGTCCAGGCCCAGGCCGAGTTGCGCTTGCAGCTGGCGCAGGGTGGCAAAGGCGGCCTCTTGTTCGGCACGGTCTTCGGTCGGTTCCGGTATCGCCATCAGCCCGCGCAGGCGCAGGCCGGGGAGGGCGCTGACGGCCTGGGCCAGCGCCGGCAGGTCGGCGGGCGCGCAGCCGGACTTGCTGTCTTCACCGCTGACGTTCACCTGCAGGCAGATGTTCAGCGGCGGCAGATGGCCCGGGCGTTGCTCGGACAGGCGTTGGGCGATCTTCAGGCGGTCCACGGAATGTACCCAGTCGAAGTGCTCGGCGATGGCTTTGGTCTTGTTCGACTGAATGGGGCCGATGAAGTGCCAGATCAAGGGCAGGTCGGAAAGCGCCTGTTGTTTTGTCAGGGCTTCCTGAAGGTAGTTTTCGCCCACATCGCGCAGCCCGGCCGCAAAGGCCTCGCGAACGGCGCTGGCGGGCTTGGTCTTGCTGACCGCCAGCAACTGGACGCTGGCCGGGTCGCGTCCGGCGGCCCTGGCCGCGCTGTCGATACGGCTGGCAATGGCGGAAATGTTGTCTGCTAGGGTGGACATGGATCGTCGCCGGCGGCTGTGAGGTCTGCGGCATTCTACCTGCTTGATGGCCGTTGGGGAGTCTCATGGATGTGACCGACCTGCTGGCCCGGGCTGTGGCTGCGGGCGCCAGTGACCTGCACCTGGCCGCGGGCGAGCCACCGCTGTTGCGCCTGGATGGCGCGTTGCAACGCATGGCGCTGCCGGTGCTGACGTGCACGGCGCTGGAACAGGGAATGGCCGGCCTGCTCGATGAAGGGCAGCGGCGGCAATGGCTGTGCGGTGATGAACTGGACCTGGCGCTGAGCCTGCCCGGCGTGGGGCGCCTGCGCTTGAACCTGTTCCGTCAGCGCAATGGCTTGGGCGCAAGCGTGCGGCTGATCCCGGCGCGGGTCCCCAGCCTCGACGAACTTGAACTGAACGATGTGTATCAAGCCGTTGCGCAGTGCCGGGATGGCCTGGTGCTGGTGGGTGGGCCGACGGGCAGCGGCAAGTCCAGCACCCTGGCGGCGCTGCTCGATCAGCTCAATCGCGAGCGCGCGCTGCAGGTCATCACCCTGGAAGACCCCATCGAATTTATCCACAGCGGCCAGGGTTGCCTGGTCAATCAGCGGGAGATCGGTGTGCACAGCCGTGACTTCGCCCAGGGGCTGCGCAGTGCCTTGCGTCAGGACCCGGATGTGATCATGGTCGGCGAATTACGTGATCTGGAGAGTATCCGCCTGGCGTTGCGCGCAGCGGAAACCGGGCATCTGGTGCTGGCAACGGTGCACACCCGCTCGGCGGTGAACAGCATCGACCGGCTGGTGGAGGTGTTCGTGGCCGAGGAGAAGCCGCTGGTGCGCATGATGCTTGCCGAGTCGCTGCGCCTGGTGGTGGCTCAGGTGCTGGTCAGGCGGGTGGGGGGCGGCAGGGTGGCGGCAAGGGAGGTGCTGGTGGCGACGCCAGCGGTGCGCAACTTGATTCGGGAGGGGCGCATGGCGCAGGTGCAGTCGTTGATGCAGGCGGGGGCGGCGTTGGGGATGTGCACGATGGAGGGGGCGTTGCAGGCGCTCAAGCACAAAGGGCTGGTTGACTAGCGCTGTTGCCTGTTCGAGCGAAATCGCGGGGCAAGTCGCATCGGCGCACCGCCGCTCCCACGCCTTGTACGAGCAGCGTGGGAGCGGGCTTGCCCCGCGATTGACGGCTTAGCGCTTGGCCAGGGCCAGTGCCTGCTGGTCCTTGGGCAAAACGCGCTTGGCCACCACGTAATGCTTCTGCCAGTAAGGCTTCTCCAGGCTGTCGATGCTCACCCGTTTGCCGGTGCGCGGCGCGTGGATGAAGCGGTCGTTACCCAGGTAGATGGCCACGTGATTGACCCGGCGGCTCTTGATGTTGAAGAAAATCAGGTCGCCCGGCTTGAGGTCACTCTTGGCCACCTTCACACCCTGGCCCTGGGCCATGGCATTGGAGGTGCGCGGCAGGTCGACATCAGCCACGTCGTTGAAGGCGTACTTGACCAGGCCGCTGCAGTCGAACCCCTTCTTCGGGCTGCTGCCGCCCCAGCGGTACGGCGTGCCGAGCACGTTCACGGCGCGGCTGAGCACTTCGCTGCTCTGCTTGGGCGACATGGCCACGGCCTGCAGCGCCTGGCGCTGGGTGGCGTTGCTCGGGCGGGCACTGAGGGTGGCCTTGCGGTACTGCACAGGTGCGCGTTTCACCGAGCTGTCGGCATTGCTCGTGTAACCGGTGAAACCGCTTGGAAGACGTTGCTCACGATTGGTGGCGTGGGCGGCCAGGGGTAATAAAAGGCAGAGGGTCAGCCATGTCTTGATGAAAGGCGGCATAGTTGATGCTCTTATAAGGTGTTGGCGCGCAACTTTATAACAGCTTTTTGATCAAATTCTGATCCGTTGGTCGATTGGCCACGTACCATATGTCGGGTCAACACGGAAAAGTCACATTTTCCGTTAGAAAATTTTCGGCTAACCCACGAGGGCTTCGAATGAATGGTTATCAACAGAGTGCGCCCGCGCACGACACCCACAGCAAGGTCCTCGGCTACCTGTTGTGGATTTTCGGTTTCACCGGCGCGCACCGTTTCTATTACGGCAAGCCGATTACCGGGACCATCTGGTTCTTCACCCTGGGGCTGCTGGGGATTGGCTGGCTGATCGACCTGTTCCTGATCCCGTCGATGGACCGCGAGGCGGATCTGCGGTTCGAGTCCGGCGGCGTGGACTACAACCTGGCGTGGATCTTCCTGACCTTCCTCGGGGTGTTCGGTGTGCACCGTCTGTATCAGGGCAAGTGGATCAGTGCACTGATCTACCTGTTTACCGGCGGCCTGTTCCTGCTGGGTGTGCTGTACGACTTCTGGACACTCAACAGCCAGGTTTCCCAGGCCAACGCCGAGCGTCGCCGGGTATGAAAAAAGGCCTTGTCGCGCAAAGCGGCAAGGCCTTTTTCGTTACTGGCGGCGTTGCTGCAACAGCAGGTTGCTGAAGCCTGCCCCGGCCAGTTGCTTCTGCGCCACGGTGAGCTGTTCGCGGTTGCTGAACGGCCCGACCATCACGCGGTACCAGGTTTCTTCTTTCACCGTCCCCGATTCCACCTTGACCGCCTGGCCCAGCAGGATGATCTGCGCCCGAACCTTGTCGGCATCCGCCTGCTTGCGGAACGAGCCGGCCTGCAGGAAGAACTGGGTGGTCGGTGCCGGCTTGATCACCGGTGGTGGTGGCGGTGGCGTTTGCCCCAGCAGTGCGGCCTGGGCCCGGGCGGTGTCGATCTTGGCCGCTTCCGCCGGAGTGACCGGCGTGGTTGGCACGGCCGGCACCGGCGGGGTCTTCTCGGGCACCGCTTCCGGCGGCACGATCACTTCCGACTCCGGCAGCAGGGTGTAGAAGTCGTACTTCGGCTTCACCGGTTGCTGCGGCGTGGGTGTGGTGGTCTTGCTCGCCTCGGCGACCTTCTCCGGCTTCTGCTGTTCGGGTTTGGTGCGCTTGATGTCGCCGCCACCCGGTTCGAGTTTCATCAGGAAGACGATGAAGGCGCCGACGGTCAGGCCGACCGCCAGCCACACCCAGCCTGGGATCGGCTGCTTGGCGGCGGGCTGGTGGCGGCTGGCGCCGCGCTTGGGCGCGGGCTTTTTCTTTGCTGCAGCCAAGTTACATACGCTCCAGGGTTTCCAGGCCGAGCAGCTCCAGGCCCTGCTTGAGGGTGCGGCCGGTCAGGGCTGCCAGGCGCAGACGGCTCTGCTGCTGCTCCGCGGTCTCGGCGCTGAGGATCGGGCAGTTCTCGTAGAAGCTGGAGAACAGGCCGGCGAGGTCGTACAGGTAGCTGCACAGGACGTGCGGGGTGCCTTTGTCGGCGACGTTGTTGAGAATTTCGCCGAACTGCGCCAGGCGCGCGGCCAGGTCCTGCTCGTGGGCAGCCTGCAGCACGATCTTGCCGTCCACCTCGTCGAAGCCCTTGCCGAGCTTGCGGAACACGCCGGCCACGCGGGTGTAGGCGTACAGCAGGTAGGGTGCGGTGTTGCCTTCGAAGTTGAGCATCAGCTCGAAGTTGAAGCTGTAGTCGCTGGTGCGGTGCTTGGACAGGTCGGCGTATTTGACTGCGCCGATACCCACCACTTCACCGATCTTGCGCAGCTCGTCCTCGGCCAGGCCTGGGTTCTTCTCCTTGACCAGCGCATAGGCGCGCTCCTTGGCCTCGTTGAGCAGGTCGATCAGCTTGACGGTGCCGCCATCGCGGGTCTTGAACGGGCGGCCGTCGGCGCCGTTCATGGTGCCGAAGCCCATGTGCTCCATCTGCATCGGGTGGCCGACGAAGCCGGCGCGGCGGGCCACTTCGAACACCTGGTTGAAGTGCAGGGCCTGGCGCTGGTCGACGAAGTACAGGGCGCGATCAGCCTGAAGCTTGTTGCTGCGGTAGCGCACGGCGGCCAGGTCGGTGGTGGCGTACAGGTAGCCGCCGTCGGCCTTCTGCACGATCACCGGCAGCGGGTCGCCCTCGGCGTTCTTGAATTCGTCGAGGAACACGCACTGGGCGCCCTGGTTCTCCACCAGCAGGCCCTTGGCCTTGAGGTCGGCGACCACGTTCGCCAGGTCGTCGTTGTAGGCGCTCTCGCCCATCACGTCGGCCATGGTCAGCTTGACGTTGAGCAGCTCGTAGGTCTTCTGGCAGTGGGACAGCGAGATGTCCTTGAAGCGCGTCCACAGCGCCAGGCACTCGGGGTCGCCGGCCTGCAGCTTGACCACCAGGCCACGGGCGCGGGTGGCGAACTCCTCGGACTCGTCGAAGCGCTTCTTCGCTGCGCGGTAGAAGTTCTCCAGGTCCGACAGCTCGTCGCTGGTGATCGGGTTTTCCTGCAGGTAGGCCATCAGCATGCCGAACTGGGTGCCCCAGTCGCCGACGTGGTTCTGGCGGATGACGTTGTCGCCGAGGAATTCCAGCACGCGGGCGACGCTGTCGCCGATGATGGTCGAGCGCAGGTGGCCGACGTGCATCTCCTTGGCCAGGTTCGGCGCCGACATGTCGATCACGACTTTCTCGAGCGGGCCGGCCTTGCGCACGCCCAGGTGGTCGTCGGCCAGGGCGGCGTCGAGGCGGTTGGCCAGGGCTTCGGTGTTCTGGAAGAAGTTCAGGAAGCCAGGCCCGGCAATCTCGGCCTTGCTGATGTCGGCGCTGGCCGGCAGGGCTGCAATGATTTTCTCAGCCAGATCGCGCGGCTTCATGCCGGCCGGCTTGGCCAGCATCATGGCGATGTTGCTGGCGAAGTCGCCGTGGGTCTTGTCCCGGGCGTTTTCCACCTGGATCGCCGGCGTCAGCCCTTCAGGCAGCACACCGTCGGTGACGAGTTGGGTGAGGGCTTGCTGGATCAGCTGGCGAATGGTGTCTTTCATGGGGATCTCTTTTCGACCGCAAGCGCGGTGGGGCGCTTCGATGCGCAGGTGGAAAAACTGGGCATTATCCGTTGCCGGGGGCGGGTTGCCAACCTTTTGGCCGGTATCGCTGGTCAGGCGTGGG
>NZ_JBMOWQ010000221.1:0-43468 GCF_049310485.1 Pseudomonas sp. GZD-209 | reverse complement strand
CCCCGCGATAGGGCCCTCACACCCCCACACAACGCCCAAGCCTGGAGTAGACTGTCCCCCTCCCGCATTCATAAGGACATCGCCATGCTGAAGATCTGGGGCCGCAAGAATTCGAGCAATGTGCGCAAGGCGCTGTGGATCGCCCACGAACTGGGCCTGAACTTTGAATCCATCGACGCTGGCGGCGCCTTCGGCGTGGTCAACGAACCGCACTACCGGGCCCTCAACCCCAACGGCCTGGTACCAATGCTCGAAGACGGCGACCTGGTGCTGTGGGAGTCCAACGCCATCGTCCGCTACTTGTGCGCCGAGTACGGCGAGGAGCAGGGCTGGTACCTCGATGACCCACGCCAGCGAGCCCTGGCGGACAAGTGGATGGACTGGACCACCTCGTCCTTCGCCACCCCGTTCCGCCCGCTGTTCTGGGGCCTGCTGCGCACCCCCGAAGATCAGCGCGACTGGGTGGCGATCAACGCCGCGCACAAGCAGTGCGCCCAGTTGCTGGCCATCGCCGACGAAACCCTGGCCAAACAGCCCTACCTGTCCGGTGAGCAGATCGGCATGGGCGACATCCCCCTGGGCAGCTTCATCTACGCCTGGTTCGAAATGCCCATCGAACGCCCGGCCATGTACCACCTCGAAGCCTGGTACGAGCGCCTGAAACAGCGCCCGGCCTACCAGGCGGCGGTGATGACCGCCCTGACGTGACGCCACTTCGATAGTCATTATCAATAGATGTGACTGTACTTGTGCGGCCGGCCCTTGCACCATGGCCGCACTCACTGCGCCAGTGACTTTGCCTGGCGTGTCCTGAACCATTCTTTATCCGGTACGTGACCCGCTATGAGTTCCGCCCTGTCCATCCGACAGCTGACCAAGACCTACGGCAACGGCTTCCAGGCCCTCAAGGGCATCGACCTGGACGTCGCCGAAGGCGACTTCTTCGCCTTGCTGGGCCCCAACGGCGCCGGCAAGTCCACCACCATCGGCATCCTCTCCACCCTGGTGAACAAGACCAGTGGCACGGTCAACGTGTTCGGCCACGACCTGGACCGCGAGCCGGCTGCGCTCAAGCGCTGCCTGGGCGTGGTGCCCCAGGAGTTCAACTTCAACCAGTTCGAGAAGACCTTCGACATCGTCGTCACGCAAGCGGGCTACTACGGCATCCCGCCGAAGCTGGCCAAGGAGCGTGCCGAGCAGTATCTGACCCAACTGGGGCTGTGGGACAAGCGTGACGTGCAGTCACGCTCGCTGTCCGGGGGCATGAAGCGCCGCCTGATGATTGCCCGGGCGCTGATCCACGAACCGCGCCTGCTGATCCTCGACGAGCCGACCGCGGGGGTGGACATCGAGCTGCGCCGTTCGATGTGGAGCTTCCTCACCGAGCTCAACCAGAAGGGCATCACCATCATCCTCACCACCCACTACCTCGAAGAGGCCGAGCAGCTGTGCCGCAACATCGGCATCATCGACCACGGCACCATCGTCGAGAACACCAGCATGCGCCAGCTGCTGGGCAAGCTGCATGTCGAGACCTTCGTGCTCGACCTCAAGCACGACCTGCCCGCTGCGCCTGAGCTGCAGGGCTACCCGTGCCGGCTGATCACCCCGCACACCCTGGAAGTGCAGGTGGAGAAGGAGATCGGCATCACCGCGCTGTTCGGCCAGCTGGCGCTGAAGAACATCGAGGTGCAGAGCCTGCGCAACAAGACCAACCGACTCGAGGAGTTGTTCGTGTCCCTGGTGGAAAAAAATCTGTCGAAGGTGGCCGTATGAGTGTGGAGCTGCGCACCAACTGGGTGGCCCTGAACACCATCGTCTACCGCGAAGTGCGGCGCTTCTTGCGCATCTGGCCGCAGACCCTGCTGCCGCCGGCGATCACCATGGTGTTGTACTTCGTGATCTTCGGTAACCTGATTGGCCGGCAGATCGGCGACATGGGTGGCTTCACCTACATGGAGTACATCGTGCCGGGGCTGATCATGATGTCGGTGATCACCAACTCGTACGGCAACGTGGTGTCGAGCTTCTTCGGCAGCAAGTTCCAGCGCTCCATCGAAGAGCTGATGGTGTCGCCGGTGTCGCCGCACATCATCCTGGTCGGCTACGTATTGGGCGGTGTGCTGCGTGGCTTGGCGGTGGGGGTGATCGTCACGATCCTGTCGCTGTTCTTCACCCACTTGCAGGTGCATCACCTGGGCGTGACCGTGGTGGTGGTGTTGCTGACCGCGACCATCTTCTCGCTGCTGGGCTTCGTCAACGCGGTGTTCGCGCGCAATTTCGATGATATCTCGATCATCCCGACCTTCGTGTTGACGCCGCTGACCTACCTGGGCGGGGTGTTCTACTCGATCACCCTGCTGCCGCCGTTCTGGCAGACCGTGTCGTTGGCCAACCCGGTGCTGCACATGGTCAACTCGTTCCGCTACGGCATCCTAGGGGTGTCGGACATCAGCATTGGCACCGCGATCACCTTCATGCTGGTGGCTACCGCGCTGCTCTACCTGCTGTGCATCCGCCTGCTGGTCAGCGGCCGCGGCATGCGGGCGTAGGCAGCGGCACTGGCGCCGGCGCCATTGCCGGCCCACCCACCAGCGCCAGTAGAACTGGGTGGTGAAGTAGGCGAGCACGCCAAGCACCACCCCGCACACCACCGAGCCCAGCAGGAAGGGTTGCCAGAGCGTTGCCAGCTGGTCGGTGACCCAGTCGACGGTGATCTCTTCGGGCAGCGTGCGCGGCGGTACCTGCATCAGCCAGGCGCCGGTCATGTAGGTGACGAAGAACACCGGTGGCATGGTCAGCGGGTTGGTCAGCCACACCAGGCTCACCGCGATGGGCAGGTTGCCGCGTACCGGGATCGCCAGGGCGGCGGCCAGCAGCATCTGCATGGGGATGGGGATCAACGCCGCGAACAGCCCGACGCCCATGGCCCGCGCCACCGAGTGACGGTTGAGGTGCCAGAGGTTGGGGTCGTGGAGCAGCTTGCCGAAAAAGCGTAACGACTTGTGCTCCCTGATGCTGGTCGGGTCCGGCATGTAGCGTTTGAACAGACGGCGCGGCATGTGGGCTCCCGGCGGGGTTGAAGGGCGTCAGTATGCCTTGATTGAATCGCAGCCTCGTTCAGAGTTTGTGACAATTGTTTAGCAAGATTTCCCTCTTGATCAGCTAAGCCTCAGGGGCGTTTTTCGCTTCTGGAGCTCTATCTCATGCGCACAGGGATGCTTGCGCTCGTGCTCGGGCTGTTGAGCCTGCGCTTTCTGCCTGCTCTGCCACCGGTCGGGTGGTTGCTTGCACTGCTATTGCTGGGGCTGGCCTGCCTGCGTACGCGGGGCTGGCCGCTTGGCTGTTACCTGTTGGGGCTGTGCTGGGCGTGCTGGTCGGCGCAGCAGGCACTGGATGATCGGCTGGCCGTGGCACTGGACGGGCGCACCTTGTGGCTGGAGGGGCGGGTGGTCGGCCTGCCGGCGCGCACCGAGCACGGTGTGCGCTTCGAGCTGGAGCAGGCCAGTTCGCGTCGGGCCGAGTTGTCGCAGCGGTTACAACTGAGCTGGTTCGATGGCCCGGAGTTGCGCGCCGGGGAGCGCTGGCGGCTGGCGGTCAACTTGCGGCGCCCGCATGGGTTGCTCAACCCCCATGGCCCGGACCGCGAGGCTACCTTGCTGGCGCGCCGGATCGGCGCGACCGGCACGGTCAAGGCGGGTGAGCGGCTGGGCGCTCCCGCCCACGACTGGCGCGACGGCATCCGCCAACGCTTGCTGGCGGTGGATGCCCATGGGCGTGAAGCGGCCCTGGCGGCGCTGGTGCTGGGCGATGGCGCGGGGCTGGCGCGCCAGGACTGGCAGGCGCTGCAAGCCACCGGCACGGTCCATCTGCTGGTGATCTCCGGGCAGCATATCGGGCTGCTGGCCGGGTTGGTCTATGGCGGGGTGGCCGGGCTGGCCCGCTTGGGCGTGTGGCCGCGACGCCTGCCTTGGTTGCCCTGGGCCTGCGGTCTGGCCATGGGGGCGGCGCTGCTGTATGGCTGGCTGGCGGGTTTTGGCGTGCCGGTACAGCGTGCCTGCCTGATGCTGGCGGTGGTGCTGCTGTGGCGCCTGCGCTTTCGCCAGTTGGGCGTGGGGCTGCCCTTGTTGCTGGCGCTGCTGGGGGTGTTGCTGGTCGAGCCGCTGGCCAGCCTGCTGCCGGGCTTCTGGCTATCGTTCGCCGCCGTGGCGGTGCTGGCGCTGTGTTTTTCCGCCCGGCTGGGCGCCTGGCGGCCTTGGCAGGCCTGGACGCGGGCGCAATGGGTGATCGCCGTGGGCCTGCTGCCGGTGCTGCTGGCGCTGGGCCTGCCGATCAGCCTTACGGCGCCGCTGGCCAACCTGCTGGCGGTGCCGTGGCTGAGCCTGGCTGTGCTGCCCTTGGCCTTGCTCGGTACCGCGCTGTTGCCGCTGCCCTGGTTGGGGGAGGGGCTGTTGTGGCTGGCGGGCGCTTCGCTGCACGGCCTGTTTGGCTGGCTTGCCCTGGTGGCAGGGCTTGTGCCGGCGTGGATCGCCGAGCCACTGCCGCTGTGGGCTGGGCTGCTGGTGGGACTTGGTGCGTTGCTGGTGCTGTTGCCTCGGGGCGTGCCCTTGCGTGTGCCGGGTGCGGTCCTGATGCTGGCCCTGTGGGCGCCACGTGAGCAGGTGCCGCATGGCCAGGTCGAAGTCTGGCAGCTGGACGTTGGCCAAGGGCTGGCGGTGTTGCTGCGCACTCGCCAGCACAGCCTGTTGTATGACGCCGGCCCCGCGATGGGGGCAAGCGACCTGGGCGAAAGCGTGGTGCTGCCGACCTTGCGCAAGCTCGGGGTGCGGCAGCTGGACCTGATGCTGATCAGCCATGCCCATGCCGACCATGCCGGGGGCGCCGTAGCCGTTCATCGTGGGCTGCCGGTGAAACGGGTGCTGGCCGGTGAAGCGACGGCGTTGGCGGCAGGCTTGCACGGCCAGCCCTGCAAGAGTGGCGAGCGCTGGCAGTGGGATGGTGTCGACTTTGAACTCTGGCATTGGCCGGCCGGGCCCAACAGCAACGAGCGGTCCTGTGTGCTGCGGGTCGAGGCCAATGGCGAGCGGCTGCTGCTGGCAGGCGACATGGAGGCCGGGGCCGAGCGGGCCTGGCTGGCTGCGACGGAGGATCCGCGTATCGACTGGCTGCAGTCGCCGCACCATGGCAGCCGCACGTCGTCCAGCGAGGCGCTCATCAGGGCCATGGCCCCGCGCGGGGTGTTGATATCGCGTGGGCGGCACAATGGGTTCGGGCATCCTCATCCGCAGGTGATCGAGCGCTATCGGCGGCAGGGTATGAGCATTCATGACACGGCCTTGGAGGGCGCACTGCGGTTGCTGTTAGGGGACCATGGTGGGGTGGAGGGCGCGCGGGGGCGGCGGCGGTTCTGGCGCGATCAGGAATGAATATTTGCTGGATGTTTGGAGTGCATGCCTTGGGTGTTGTGGTGGGGCACAAATCGAGCGCCGCCCGCGCGGCGCATCGCGGGGCAAGCCCGCTCCCACATCTGTTTCGGGCCAATGAGTCCTGTGAAAGTACCGCTGCCCGCCTTGGCGCATGTCTTGAGTCATGTGAAGCAGCGTTAGCGACCACGCCAGAACCGCGCCGTGCCAACAAGGCGGACCAGGTTATGGCACAGAAGAGACTGGCCCGAAACAAATGTGGGAGCGGGCTTGCCCCGCGATGCGCCGCGCGGGCGGCGCTCGATTTGCGCCACCCCGCAACTCCCAAGTCGAACCCTACGATTTCCCTGACCTCCGGCAGATGAGCCCCCCGCGTGCGTATGGTAGAGTGGCGGCCTTTTTCCGAGGGGATGCTTACTGTGTGGGAATTGGTCAAGTCCGGTGGCTGGATGATGGTGCCGATCATCCTGAGTTCCATCGTTGCCATGGCAATCGTCGTCGAGCGCCTGTGGACCCTGCGCGCCAGCCGTGTCACCCCGCCGCACCTGCTGGGCCAGGTGTGGATGTGGATCAAGGACAAGCAACTCACCAGTGACAAGCTCAAGGCCCTGCGCGCCGACTCGCCGCTGGGCGAGATCCTCGCCGCCGGCCTGGCCAACTCGCGCCATGGCCGCGAGATCATGAAAGAGTGCATCGAGGAAGCCGCTTCGCGGGTCATCCACGAGCTGGAACGCTATATCAGCACCCTCGGCACCATTGCCGCCATGGCCCCGTTGCTCGGCCTGCTGGGCACGGTGCTGGGCATGATCGACATCTTCAGCGCCTTCATGGGCTCGCAGATGACCGCCAACGCCGCAGTACTCGCCGGGGGTATTTCCAAGGCGCTGGTGACCACGGCCGCCGGCCTGATGGTCGGTATCCCGGCGGTGTTCTTCCACCGTTTCCTGCTGCGCCGCATCGATGAGCTGGTGGTGGGCATGGAGCAGGAAGCGATCAAACTGGTGGAGGTGTTGCAGGGCGACCGTGAAGTGGAAGTGGCCGGAGGCAAGGCGTGAAGTTCCGGCGCAACCGTCAGCGCGAGAACGTCGACATCAACCTGGCGTCGTTGATCGACGTGGTGTTCGTGCTGCTGCTGTTCTTCGTGGTCACCACCACCTTCACCCGTGAGACGCAACTGCGCGTCGAACTACCCGAGGCCGCCAGTGCCGAGCAGGCGCCGGCCGACCAGGGCAAACTGGTGGAAATCTCCATCAGCGCCGAGGGTGTGTATTCGGTGAACAATCACCTGCTGCCCAAGAGCGACCTGGACACCCTGACCGAGGCGATCGAGAAGGAATCCGGCGGTGACATCACCCTGCCGCTGGCGATCAGCGCCGACGGCAAGACCCCGCACCAGGCTGTGATCACCGCAATGGATGCGGCCGGCAAGCTCGGCTTCAGCAAGTTGCGCATGACCACCGTCGAGGCTGCGCAGGGTAAACCCTGATGGCCTTCGCCGATCGCCTGCTCGCCGCCTGGTACAACGGTCATCCAGCCCTGGCCCTGCTACGCCCGCTGGAGGCGCTGTACCGCCGGGTGGTGATGCGCAAGCGCGCGCGCTTCCTCAGTGGTGAGAGCGCCAGCTACCGGGCTCCGGTGCCAGTGATAGTAGTGGGCAACATTACCGTTGGCGGCACCGGCAAGACCCCGATGATCCTCTGGCTGATCGAGCACTGCCGAAAGCGTGGGCTCAAGGTGGGCGTGGTCAGCCGTGGTTATGGCGCCAAGCCGCCTGAATACCCCTGGCGCGTCGCCGCCGAGCAGAGCGCCGAACAGGCCGGCGACGAGCCGTTGCTGATCGTCCAGCGTACCGGCGTGCCGCTGATGATCGACCCCGACCGTTCCCGCGCCGTGCAGGCGCTGCTGGCCAGCGATGCGCCCGACCTGATCCTCTGCGATGACGGTATGCAGCACTATCGCCTGGCCCGTGACCTGGAGCTGGTGCTGATCGACGCCGCCCGTGGCCTGGGCAACCGCCGCTGCCTGCCCGCCGGGCCGCTGCGCGAGCCGGCCGAGCGCCTGCACGAGGCCGACGCGGTGTTGTTCAATGGCGCCGCGGCCGACCGTGACCAAGGCTTCGCGTTTCGCCTGCAACCCACCGCGCTGATCAACCTGCGCAGCGGCGAGCGCCGTGACCTTGACTTGTTTCCTGCGGGCCAGGCGCTGCATGCCGTGGCCGGCATCGGCAACCCGCAACGTTTCTTCAATACCCTGCAGGGGCTAAACTGGCAGCCGCTGCCGCACCCGTTCGCCGACCATGCGCCGTACAGCCGTGAGCTGCTGTCGTTCAGCCCGCCGCTGCCGCTGGTGATGACCGAGAAGGATGCGGTGAAGTGCCGGCCCTTCGCCGCCGACGACTGGTGGTACCTGGCGGTCGATGCGCTGCCTTCGGCGGCCTTTGCCGCCTGGTTCGACGCACAGCTGGACCGCCTGCTGCCCGGTCGCCCCTGAGCCTTTTTCATTTTCCGGCCACTGGCCTCAAGGAAACCCCATGGACACCAAACTGCTCGATATCCTGGCTTGCCCGATCACCAAGGGCCCGCTCAAGCTCAGCGCCGACAAGACCGAGCTGATCAGCAAGGGCGCGGGCCTGGCCTACCCGATCCGCGACGGCATCCCGGTGATGCTGGAAACCGAAGCGCGCACCCTGACCGATGAAGAGCGCCTGGACAAATGAGCCTGGATTTCACCGTGGTGATCCCCGCCCGGCTGCGCTCCACGCGCCTGCCGGGCAAGCCGCTGCTGGCGATTGCCGGCAAGCCGATGGTCCAGCATGTGTGGGAGCAGGCGCGCAAGAGTGGCGCCAAGCGCGTGGTCATCGCCACCGACGATGCCAGCATCGTCGAGGCCTGCCAGGCGTTCGGCGCCGAGGTGCTGCTGACCCGCGCCGACCATGAGTCGGGCACCGATCGCCTGGCCGAAGTTGCCGCCCAGCTCGGGCTGGCGGCCGATGCCATCGTGGTCAACGTGCAAGGTGACGAGCCGCTGATCCCGCCGGTGATCATCGACCAGGTGGCGGCCAACCTCGCCGCGCACCCCGAAGCTGGCATCGCGACGCTGGCCGAGCCGATCCACGAGCCGGAAACCCTGTTCAACCCCAACGCGGTCAAGGTTGCCAGCGACAAGAACGGCCTGGCGCTGACCTTCAGCCGTGCACCTTTGCCCTGGGCCCGCGATGCCTTTGCCAAGGCGCGTGACGTGCTGCCCGAGGGTGTGCCGTACCGTCGCCATATCGGCATGTATGCCTACCGCGTCGGTTTCCTCCAGGACTTCGTCGGCTGGGGCCCATGCTGGCTCGAGCAGACCGAGGCGTTGGAGCAGCTGCGCGCGCTGTGGCATGGCGTGCGTATTCACGTGGCCGATGCCATCGAAGCCCCGGCCGTGGGCGTCGACACCCCTGAAGACCTGGAGCGCGTGCGGCGCTTGCTGGAGGCCTGATGCGCGTTCTGTTCGTCTGCCTCGGCAATATCTGCCGTTCGCCCACTGCCGAAGGCGTATTGCGCCACCAGCTGGAGGCCGCAGGCCTGGCTGACCAGGTGCAGGTGGCGTCTGCCGGCACCGGTGACTGGCATGTGGGCAAGGCCCCCGACAGCCGTACCTGCAAGGCCGCGCTGGCGCGTGGCTACGACCTGTCGCGCCAGCGCGCTCAGCAGGTCAAGGCGGCGCATTTCGCTGAATACGACCTGATCCTGGCCATGGACAACAGCAACCTGGCCAACCTCAAGGCGCTGCGCCCGCACAACGCCAAGGGCGAGCTGGACCTGTTCCTGCGCCGCTACGGCGCGGCGCTGGATGAAGTGCCCGACCCCTATTACGGCGGTGCCGAAGGTTTCGAGCAGGTCCTGGACCTGATCGAGGCGGCCTGCCGCGAGCTGGTAGTGGAAATCAAGGGGCGGTTATGACGGTGGCGTGGCAGCAACAGGTATCGCTCAAGCCCTACAACACCTTCGGCATCGATGTGCGTGCGCGTTACTTCACCCAGGCCCATGACGATGACGAAGCCCGTCAGGCCCTGGCCGAGGCCGCCGAGCGGCAGGTGCCGGTGCTGGTGATCGGCGGTGGCAGCAACCTGCTGCTGACCCGCGACATCGACGCCTTGGTGCTGCACATGGCCAGCCGTGGCCGGCGCCTGCTCAGCGATGACGGCGAGCGGGTGGTGGTGGAGGCCGAGGCCGGTGAGCCCTGGCATCCCTTCGTGCAGTGGACCCTGGCTCAAGGCCTGAGCGGGCTGGAGAATCTCAGCCTGATCCCTGGCACCGTGGGGGCCGCGCCGATGCAGAACGTCGGTGCCTATGGGGTCGAGATCAAGGACGTGTTCGCCGGCCTGACCGCGCTCGACCGAGAGACCGGCGAGCTGCGCGATTTCACGCTGCAGGAGTGCGCGTTCGGCTACCGGGACAGCCTGTTCAAGCGCAACCCCGGGCGTTGGTTGATCCTGCGCGTACGTTTTGCCCTGGACCGGACGTTGCGGGCGCACCTGGATTACGGCCCGGTGCGTCAGCGTTTGACCGAGCAGGGCGTCGGGCAGCCGACTGCCCAGGCCATCAGTGATGCGATCTGCAGCATTCGCCAGGAGAAGCTGCCGGACCCGGCCGAGCTGGGCAATGCCGGGAGCTTCTTCAAGAACCCGGTGGTGACGGTGGAGCTGGCAGACAAGATTCGTAGCGCTTACCCGACCGTGGTGGCTTATCCGCAGGCCGGTGGCCAGGTGAAACTGGCGGCGGGTTGGTTGATCGAGCAGGCGGGGTGGAAGGGCCACCGTGATGGCGACGCCGGCGTACACCGCTTGCAGTCGTTGGTATTGGTGAACTATGGCCAGGCGAGCGGGGCGCAGATGTATGCGCTGGCGCAGAGGATCCAGGCGGATATCCTTGAACGGTTCGGCGTGGAGTTGGAGATGGAGCCGAACCTGTACTGACGCAATCGCGGGGCAAGCCCGCTCCCACGGGCGGCGGTGCGCCGCTGCGACTTGCCCCGCGATCACCGGCGAAGCCGGTGCCAAGTTTTCCCGGCAATGAAAAAGCCCCGCCAGTTCGCACTGGCGGGGCTTTTTCATTCAGCGACCGGAATCAACCGTGATGAGGCTTGTGCTCGTCTTCGGTGGTTTCCAGGGCTGGAGCGGCCTGGGCGGCAGCCAGGGCAGCAGCGGCTGCTTCGGCTTCGCGCTTGCGGCGGCGTACTTCACGCGGGTCGTTCGGCGCGCGGCCGTTCGCCAGCATGACAGGGGCCGGCTCGACAACAGCTTCGACTTCGGCAGGTGCCTGCTCGGCAACCACTGGAGCCGGTTCGGCAGCTGGTGCTTCGACCACTTCAGCTTGTGCTTCAACAGCCTGGGCCTCGACGGCCGGAGCCGCTTCGAAGGCAACCGGAGCCTGAACTTCAGCCGCTTCGGCGACCGGCGCTGGTTCGATCTCGGCGGCTGCCACTGCTGGAGCCTCCACGACCGGTTCAGCTTCGATCACGACAGCCACCTGCTCGGCAACCGCTTCTTCGATCACTGGCTGTGGTGCCAACTCAACAGCAGGCTCGAAGCTCGGCTCGGCGGCAACTACGGGCTCGCTGACCGGCTGCTCGACCACTGGAGCGATCGCGATGGCCTCGGCTTGCTCGGCAACCTGGACCACTTCGCTGTTTTCAGCCTGGGCTTCGGCGACAACGGCGCTGGCGCGTTCGGCCTGCTCGTTGGCCTGGGCTTCGGCGTCGGCGCTGATGTTGCTGGTGGCGACGGCGGCGGTGACAGCGATGCCGGCGGCCAGTTCGGCACCCAGGGCGGTGGCCTGGTGCTGTTGTGGCTGCTGCTCTTCGCCGGCTTCGTCGTCGCCGCCTTCGATCAGCTCGCCATCGGCATTGCGCTGACGTTCACGGCGGTTGCTGCGACGGCGCTGGCCGCGGGAGCGACGGCGCGGACGCTCGCCATCGGCGCCTTCCTGCTCGTCCTGCAGCAGCTCTTCGTTCGGCAGTTGCTCCTCGTTCAGCTCGGCAGCCTGTTCGGCAACCTGCTCGTCAGGGCGCGGCTGGCGCTCTTCACGCGGCGGACGTGGTTGGCGCTCTTCGCGTGGTGCACGTTCTTCACGTGGTGCGCGTTCTTCACGCGGTGCACGCTCTTCACGTGGTGCGCGTTCTTCACGCGGAGCACGCTCTTCACGTGGTGCACGTTCTTCGCGTGGAGCGCGCTCTTCACGGGCTACGCGTTCTTCACGCGGTGCACGCTCTTCACGCGGCTGGCGCTCATCGCGGGCAGCCGGTGCGGCGTCCAGCGGGTCGCGCAGTTCGCGTACACGTTCTTCACGGTTGCCACGGCGGTCATCACGCGGCTGGCGTGGTGCGCGTTCTTCACGCGGCGCACGCTCTTCACGTGGGGCGCGCTCCTCGCGAGGGGCACGCTCTTCGCGTGGCTGGCGCTCTTCACGCGGGGCACGCTCGGCGCGTTCCTCACGCGGCTTGCGCTCCTCGTCGCGACGGCCATTGCGGTTGCGGCTCTGCTGGCGACCGTTGCGGCGCTCCTCGTTGCGCGGCGTGCGCTCGGCGGCCGGCTTCTCGGTGGTGGCGACCGGGGCGGCGACAGGCTCTTCCTTGCCGGCAAACAGGCTGACCAGCGACTTCACCAGGCCTTTGAACAGGCTTGGCTCTGGCACGCTAGGGGCGGCTGCGGCTACCGGTGCTGCGGCAGGCTGTGCTTCTTCTGTGCTCGGTACGGGAGCGTTGGCGCGGGCCGGAGCAGTCTTGACCGCGGCTTCCTGGCGAACCAGGGTGCGGGTGGCGGTCGGCTGCGGCGCTTCTTCGGTTTCGGTGGCTGCGATCTCGTAGCTGGACTGGTTGTTCAGCACTTCCGGGTTGTCGTCGCGCAGGCGCTGGACTTCGAAGTGCGGCGTTTCCAGGTGATCGTTCGGCAGGATGATGATGCGCGCGCGAGTGCGCAGTTCGATCTTGGTGATCGAGTTGCGTTTCTCGTTGAGCAGGAAGGCAGCGACCGGGATCGGGACCTGGGCACGTACCTCGGCGGTACGGTCTTTCAGCGCTTCTTCTTCGATCAGGCGCAGGATGGCCAGCGACAGCGACTCGACGTCACGGATGATGCCGGTGCCGGAGCAGCGTGGGCAGACGATGCCGCTGCTTTCACCCAGCGATGGGCGCAGACGCTGACGGGACATTTCCAGCAGGCCGAAACGCGAGATGCGGCCAACCTGCACGCGGGCGCGGTCGGCCTCCAGGCATTCACGCACGCGCTCTTCGACGGCGCGCTGGTTCTTGGCCGGGGTCATGTCGATGAAGTCGATGACGATCAGGCCGCCGATGTCACGCAGGCGCAGCTGGCGGGCGATTTCTTCGGCCGCTTCCAGGTTGGTCTGCAGGGCGGTTTCTTCGATGTCGCTGCCTTTGGTGGCGCGCGCCGAGTTGATGTCGATGGACACCAGGGCTTCGGTCGGGTCGATGACGATCGAGCCGCCGGACGGCAGGTCGACAACGCGCTGGAAGGCGGTTTCGATCTGGCTTTCGATCTGGAAGCGGTTGAACAGCGGGACGCTGTCTTCGTACAGCTTGACCTTGCTGGCGTACTGCGGCATCACCTGGCGGATAAAGGTCAGGGCTTCTTCCTGGGCGTCGATGCTGTCGATCAGCACTTCGCCGATGTCCTGGCGCAGGTAGTCGCGGATCGCGCGGATGATGACGTTGCTTTCCTGGTAGATCAGGAACGGCGCGGTGCGGTCCAGCGAGGCTTCCTTGATGGCGGTCCACAGCTGCAGCAGGTAGTCGAGGTCCCACTGCATTTCTTCGCTGCTGCGGCCAAGGCCGGCGGTGCGCACGATCAGGCCCATGTCGCCTGGAACGGTCAGGCCGTTGAGGGCTTCACGCAGTTCGTTGCGCTCTTCGCCTTCGATGCGGCGGGAGATGCCGCCGGCACGCGGGTTGTTTGGCATCAGCACCAGGTAACGGCCAGCCAGGCTGATGAAGGTGGTCAGGGCGGCGCCTTTGTTGCCGCGCTCTTCCTTCTCGACCTGGACGATGACTTCCTGGCCTTCGCTCAGTACTTCCTTGATGTTGACCCGGCCTTCGGGGGTCTTCTTGAAGTATTCGCGGGAAATTTCCTTGAGTGGCAGGAAGCCGTGACGTTCGGAACCGAAGTCTACGAAGGCGGCTTCGAGGCTTGGCTCGATGCGGGTGATCTTGCCTTTGTAGATGTTGGCCTTTTTCTGCTCGCGCGCGCCGGACTCGATGTCCAGGTCGTAGAGGCGTTGGCCGTCTACCAGGGCTACACGCAACTCTTCGGGTTGAGTTGCGTTAATCAGCATTCTTTTCATGTTGTACCGTCGGTTTCCGGGCTGCCGGAAACGGCGTTCGGCACACACGACGTATCGGGGTCGGTGCCAAGGTGCGCAAAGGGTGGCGGGCCACCCCCGTGTCGAGCAACGTTCGGCACCAGCCGGTTGCCCAGCCTGCCGTTGTCGCGACGACGCGTCCTGTTCGCTGTGGTGTCAACGAGCCCCTTAGGTGTTCGAATCGACGTTCATCGATAGCCGAATCAGCCAGACAGGCCTCGTGCACTCATGACAGGAGGAGGAATCAACCGTCAGCCGTGGACGCCGCTAGAGCGTCTGTTCAGGACCTTATCCGCTCATCGCCCGTTCAGTGGGGCGGTGGCCGGACGCGGTGCTACACGGTCCGAGGGCTGTGCATCTCCACCCTGCACGTATCCCTGATAATTCGGGTGCTGCCGCGCGCTGAATCCGCAACGGGTTGCATTTTTCGTCAGCGCGGGTACCGCGCTGGCGCCATTTATGTCCAAGGCAGGTATTTCCGAAGCATTCGCCGGGCGTTACGTGGAAGCGACTGGCGGGCAGAGGTGCGGCGAAAAAGGTTCGGTAAGCAGGTGGAACACCGCGCTTGTCGTTTTTCTTCGGTCTTCTCTACACAGCGCTGGTGGCGATTCCAGGCATTTGTTTAAACTGGCGAAAACCCCGTAGGACGGCCTCGCGTCCTGGAGAATTGCGAAGGTCAGGAACCGGCGTAGAGCCTGGTATCACTGGCCTGCCGCTTTTGGCGGCGTTCGCGACTATAGCAGTTATGATTAAGTGCTTCAATTCCATAAAAAATTGTTATGATCCCGCCATGACGACCAATACCCCTCCGACTTCCGGCGTACAGCTGATCGAAGTCGCGCCGGAGCTTGCCGGCCAACGCATCGACAATTTCCTCATCACGGCCCTCAAGGGCGTGCCCAAAACCTTGGTCTACCGCATCCTGCGCAAGGGTGAGGTGCGGGTCAACAAAGGGCGGATCAAACCGGAATACAAGCTGCAGGCTGGCGATATCGTCCGCGTGCCGCCTGTGCGCCTGCCTGAACGCGACGAGCCAGCGCCTGTGGCCCAGGGGCTGCTGCAGCGCCTGGAAGCCGCCATCGTCTATGAAGACAAGGCGCTGATCGTGATGAACAAGCCATCCGGCATTGCCGTGCATGGCGGCAGTGGTTTGAGTTTCGGGGTGATCGAGGCGCTGCGTCAGTTGCGCCCTGATGCCAAGGAACTGGAGCTGGTGCATCGCCTGGATCGCGACACTTCCGGCCTGCTGATGATCGCCAAGAAGCGCAGCATGCTGCGCCACCTGCATGCCGCCCTGCGCGGCGATGGCGTGGACAAGCGCTACATGGCGCTGGTGCGCGGCCATTGGCCGACCGCGAAGAAGCAGGTCAACGCGCCGTTGCTCAAGAGCAACCTGCGCTCGGGCGAGCGCATGGTCGAGGTGAATGACGAAGGCAAGGAGGCGTTGACGATGTTCCGCGTGCTGCGCCGTTTCGGCGAGTTCGCCACCATCGTCGAGGCCCGGCCGATTACCGGCCGCACCCACCAGATTCGTGTGCACGCCCTGCATGCCGGGCACATGATCGCCGGTGACAGCAAATACGGTGATGAAGATTTCAGCCGCGAGATTCGCGAGCTGGGCGGCAAGCGCCTGTTCCTGCATGCCTATCAGCTCACGGTGCCGCTGCCTGACGGCGGCGAGCTCAAGCTCGAGGCGCCGGTGGATGAAGTGTGGGCCAAGACCGTGGAGCGCCTGAGCGCGACCTGACCTATGAACAAGCGTTACGAGTTGCTGATCTTCGACTGGGACGGCACCTTGGCCGACTCCATCGGGCGTATCGTCGAGGCCATGAATGTGGCGGCCGGCCGTGCCGGTGAGGCGCCAAGCAGCGATGAGGCCATCAAAGGCATCATCGGCCTGGCATTGGATGAGGCGATCGCCACGCTGTACCCGCACCTGGATACCGTGCAGGTGCAAGCTTTCCGTCAGCATTACGCCGATGTCTACACGGCGCTGGATCAGCAGCCTTCGCCGCTGTTCGAGGGGGTGGTCGAATCCCTCGAGGCTTTCCGTGCCGAGGGCTATCGCCTGGCGGTGGCCACCGGCAAGGCGCGTCGCGGGCTGGATCGGGTGCTCAAGGCCAATGGCTGGGAAGGCTACTTCGATATCACTCGCGGCGCCGACGAGACCCGTGGCAAGCCGCACCCGTTGATGCTCGAAGAAATCCTCGCCCATTGCCGGGTCGAACCCGGGCGGGCGCTGATGGTCGGCGATTCGGCATTCGACCTGCAGATGGCCAGCAATGCAGGCATGCACTCGGTGGCGGTCGGCTATGGCGCGATGCCGCTGCAGGCCTTGGCCGAGTTCGGGCCGCAAGTGTGCATCGAGCATTTCTCTCAATTGCGCGAATGGCTGGCGAGTGGCGCGCAACTCAATTTCCAGGGTAGGTGAGCATGGCTGACGAGTGGAAAGCACCCGAGTCTGAAGACAACGAAGAGCGCAAGAGCTGGAAGCTGCTGGAAAAGACGCTGCTGGCAGGCGTCCAGGAGCAGCGTCGGGCGCGGCGTTGGGGCATCTTTTTCAAGTTGCTGACCTTCGTCTACCTGTTCGGCATGCTGGTCCTGTTCACGCCGCTGATGGACGTGGACAAGGCTGCGTCACGCAGTGCCAGCCACACGGCGCTGGTCGAAGTGCGCGGGGTGATCGCCGATCAGGAGCCGGCTGGCGCCGACAATATCGTCAAGAGCTTGCGTGAAGCATTCAAGGACTCGAAAACCAAGGGTGTGGTGCTGCGTATCAACAGTCCGGGCGGCAGCCCGGTGCAGTCGGGCTATATCTATGACGAAATTCGCCGCCTGCGCGCCGAATACCCAGCCATCAAGCTGTATGCGGTGATTACCGATCTGGGTGCCTCCGGCGCTTATTACATCGCCAGTGCCGCCGATGAGATCTATGCCGACAAGGCCAGTCTGGTCGGCTCTATTGGCGTGACGGCCGCCGGTTATGGCTTCGTCGGCACCATGGACAAGCTGGGCGTCGAGCGTCGCACCTACACCGCGGGTGAGCACAAGGCCTTCCTCGACCCGTTCTCGCCGCAGAAGCCGGAAGAGACCGCGTTCTGGCAGGGGGTGCTGGATACCACGCATCGCCAGTTCATCGCCATGGTCAAGCAGGGAAGGGGCGAGCGCCTGAAGGACAAGGATCATCCTGAGTTGTTCAGTGGTTTGATCTGGTCTGGCGAGCAGGCCAAGGAGCTGGGCCTGGTGGATGGCCTGGGCAGTGCCAGCTATGTGGCTCGCGAGATCATCGGTGAGAAGGAGCTGGTGGATTTCACCGTGCAGGAGTCGCCGTTCGATCGTTTCTCCAAGCGTATCGGTGCCAGTGTGGCCGAGCGGCTGGCCATGTACATGGGCTTCCAGGGGCCTTCGTTGCGTTGATCTGAAATCGGCGTGACATTCATCGCGGGGCAAGCCCGCTCCCACAGGTCGCATATCGATCTCGTGGGAGCGGGCTTGCTCCGCGATGCGTTCTCAAGGCACCTGCACGCCTTCCTTGTGCAGCATGTCCACCAAGCGAATCAGCGGCAGCCCGATCAGGCTCGTGGCATCGCAGCCATGGGTGCTCTGGAACAGGCTCACCCCCAGCCCCTCCGCTTTGAAGCTGCCTGCGCAATCCAGCGGCTGCTCGGCCTGCACGTAACGCTCCACACGCTCCCGATCCAGTTCGCGCATGGTCACCGTGAATGGCACGCAATCGACCTGGCACTGGCCGCTGGCGCTGTTGAGCAGTGCCAGGCCGGTGAGGAAGGTGACCTGCTGGCCGCTCGCTTCCAGCAGTTGCTCGCAGGCGCGCTCGAAGGTGTGAGGTTTGCCGAGGATCTGCTCGCCGAGCACCGCTACCTGGTCAGAGCCGATGATCAGGTGCCCCGGATAGCGGCCTGCGAGCGCTTCGGCTTTTTGCCGGGCCAGGCGGCGAACCAGTTCGACGGCGGGCTCATCGGCCAGCCGCTGCTCGTCTAGATCGGGGCTTGCCCAGCTGAAGGGCAGGCGCAGGCGGGCGAGCAGTTCACGCCGGTAGGGGGAGCTCGAAGCCAGTAACAGAGGAAGCATGATAGACTCCTGGTCAATTGCCTCGAATTCTAACATGCGAGATGTGCCGAATTTCCTTTGACAGGGAGGGGGTGCATCCCTAGAATGCTGCGCCTATGTTGAATGACCCGATTCCACCTCACGTTGACCCGCGCAAATTAGCCGATCGAGGCGTAACCCTTAGTGGTTCGCTGCAACTCGCTGATTTGGAAAGACTCTGCGACCCGCTTTCCGACACTGTCGGTATGGTGCAGGCGAAGTTCGATTTTGAACGAGACGAACAGAAAGTTGTGGTTATCCACAGCGAGCTGGATGTCGAAGTCAAAATGGTTTGCCAGCGTTGTCTTGAGCTGGTCACCCTTCCAATCCACAGCGAATCTACTTACGCCGTGGTGAAGGAGGGTGCGAATACCCAGTCGTTGCCGAAAGGCTATGACGTGCTGGAACTGGGCGAAGATCCTTTGGATCTGCAGGCCCTGGTCGAGGAAGAGCTGCTGCTTGCCCTGCCGATCGTGCCTGCTCATCATCCGGAAGAATGCCAGCAGCCGGCGGGCGCAGATGAGCCCGAACCGAGCAAGGACGAGGTATCGCGGTCCAACCCGTTCAGTGTATTGGCGCAGTTAAAGCGTGACCCAAACGTTTAGGAGTTAATCAATTATGGCTGTTCAGCAGAACAAAAAATCCCGCTCTGCCCGTGACATGCGCCGTTCGCACGACGCCCTGTCGGAAAACGCCCTGTCGGTAGAGAAGAGCACCGGTGAAGTACACCTGCGTCACCACGTTTCGCCAGAAGGCGTATACCGTGGTCGCAAAGTGATCGACAAGGGCGCTGACGAGTAATCCTTGTCCGCTCAGATCATCGCGATCGACGCAATGGGCGGGGACTTCGGTCCCCGCAGCATTGTCCAGGCTAGCCTAGCCTGCCTTTCGGCTACTCCCTCGCTGCACCTGACCCTCGTCGGTCAACCCTCCCTTCTTGAAGAGCTTGTCAGCGGCCAATCGGCTGCGGATCGCGCGCGCCTGCAAATTGTTGCGGCCAGTGAAGTGGTGGGCATGGACGAGCGGCCGTCGCAGGCGTTGCGCGGCAAGCCCGACTCGTCGATGCGCATCGCCCTCGAACTGGTGCGAGACGGCAAGGCCCAGGCCTGCGTCAGTGCCGGCAATACCGGCGCGCTCATGGCGTTGTCGCGTTTCGTGCTCAAGACCTTGCCCGGTATCGATCGCCCGGCGATGGTGGCGGCGATCCCGACCCAGGCAGGCTACTGCCAGTTGCTCGACCTGGGCGCCAATGTCGACTGCAGTGCCGAAAACCTCTACCAGTTTGCGGTGATGGGTTCGGTGGCTGCCCAGGCGCTTGGGGTTCATCGCCCGCGGGTGGCGCTGCTCAATATCGGCACCGAAGACATCAAGGGCAATCAGCAGGTCAAGCTGGCCGCCAGCTTGTTGCAGAACGCACGTGGCCTGAACTACATCGGTTTTGTCGAGGGTGACGGGCTGTACCGCGGCGAGGCGGACGTAGTGGTGTGCGACGGTTTTGTCGGCAACATCCTGCTCAAGTCCAGCGAAGGCCTGGCGACCATGATCGCCGCGCGCATCGAAGCGTTGTTCCGTGGCGGTGTGCTGGCGCGGGCTGCCGGGGCCATGGCCATGCCACTGCTCAAGCGCCTGCAGGCCGACCTGGCGCCGGCGCGACACAATGGCGCAAGCTTCCTCGGGCTCCAGGGTATCGTCATCAAGAGCCATGGTTCGGCAGGCGTGCAGGGTTTCCAGAGCGCCATCCAGCGTGCGCTGATCGAGATCCAGGAAAACCTGCCGCAGCGCCTGCACGGGCGCCTCGAAGACCTGTTGCCCTGAATGTCGTGGGGCGGGCTTGCCCTGCGATGAGGCGGGTGCTGGAAAAACAAAGACTTTGGGCATATCGCCCATGAAGTGCTTAAATGTGACCGCTTGGTCCGCCGTTCCATCCAAGCTTTCAGATTTCGCGCTCGGCCTGTGGCCCGGCGCACCCTATCCGACGACAAGATCATAAGGGCTTGTTCAATGTCTGCATCCCTCGCATTCGTCTTTCCCGGTCAAGGTTCCCAGTCGCTGGGCATGCTCGCCGAGCTCGGCGCTGAAAAGCCGGTAATCGTCGAAACCTTCAAGGAAGCTTCCGAGGCTCTGGGCTACGACCTGTGGAAACTGGTCCAGGAAGGTCCGGAAGAACAACTCAATCAAACCGACAAGACGCAGCCGGCCATCCTGACCGCCTCCATCGCCCTGTGGCGCCTGTGGCTGGATGAGGGTGGTGCACACCCGGCATTCGTTTCGGGTCACAGCCTGGGTGAGTACAGTGCCCTGGTCGCTGCCGGCAGCCTGTCGCTCAAGGACGCCGTTCGCCTGGTCGAGCGCCGTGGCCAGCTGATGCAGGAAGCCGTGCCGGCCGGCCATGGTGCCATGGCTGCCATCCTGGGCCTGGACGATGCTGTTGTGGTCGAGCTCTGCGCCAAGGCCGCTGAAGATGAAGTGGTCAGTGCGGTGAACTTCAACTCGCCTGGCCAGGTGGTGATTGCCGGTAACAAGGCTGCGGTCGATCGCGCCATGGCACTGTGCAAAGAGGCCGGCGCCAAGCGTGCCCTGCCGCTGGCGGTCAGCGTGCCGTCGCACTGTGCGCTGATGAAGCCCGCTGCCGAGCGCTTCGCCGAATTCGTCAACGCCATCGAGTGGAAGGCCCCGCAGATTCCGGTGGTGCAGAACGTCACCGCCGCCATCGCCGCCGACCTCGATGCGCTCAAGCAGGATCTGCTGGCACAGCTGTACCAGCCTGTGCGCTGGGTCGAATGCGTGCAGGCCCTGGCCGAGCGCGGCGCGGTGAACCTGGTCGAGTGCGGCCCGGGCAAGGTGCTGGCTGGCCTGAACAAGCGTTGCGCCGACGGCGTGACCACTTACAACCTCAATACCCCTGACGCCGTCGCCGCCACCCGTGCGGCGCTGGCCTGAATCTGGAGACGCTTGCATGAGCCTGCAAGGTAAAGTTGCACTGGTTACCGGCGCCAGCCGTGGCATTGGCCAGGCCATCGCCCTTGAGCTTGGCCGCCAGGGCGCCATCGTCATCGGCACCGCCACTTCGGCCTCCGGTGCCGAGCGCATCGCCGCCACGCTCAAAGAGCACGGCGTCGCCGGTACCGGCATGGAATTGAACGTGACCAGCGCAGAGTCCGTGAATGCGGTGCTGAGCGCCATCGGTGAGCAGTTCGGCGCCCCAACCATCCTGGTCAACAACGCTGGCATCACCCGCGACAACCTCATGCTGCGCATGAAGGATGACGAGTGGTTCGATGTAATCGACACCAACCTCAACAGCCTCTACCGTCTGTCCAAGGGCGTGCTGCGCGGCATGACCAAGGCCCGCTGGGGTCGTATCATCAGCATCGGCTCGGTCGTCGGTGCCATGGGTAACGCAGGGCAGGCCAACTACGCGGCCGCCAAGGCTGGCCTGGAAGGCTTCAGCCGCGCGCTGGCCCGTGAAGTGGGTTCGCGTGGCATCACCGTCAACTCGGTCACCCCGGGCTTCA
This sequence comes from Pseudomonas sp. GZD-209, assembly GCF_049310485.1. Lineage (NCBI taxonomy): Bacteria > Pseudomonadati > Pseudomonadota > Gammaproteobacteria > Pseudomonadales > Pseudomonadaceae > Pseudomonas > Pseudomonas sp. GZD-209. The sequence goes on along the minus strand of NZ_JBMOWQ010000221.1, from coordinate 22,066 downwards.
TCGACACCGACATGACTCGTGAGCTGCCGGAAGCGCAGCGCGAAGCCCTGCAGAAAGAAATTCCGCTGGGCCGCCTGGGCCAGGCCGACGAAATCGCCAAAGTGGTTTCGTTCCTGGCCTCCGATGGCGCCGCCTATGTCACTGGCGCCACCGTGCCGGTGAACGGCGGGATGTACATGTAAAAACCGCAATGCGATGTGACGGATTGCTTCAAAAAAGAGTCATACTCCGAGCTTAAAATCCGTTATAAAGCTGCAACCAGATTCCGGGCAGGGGGTTGGGCGACTTAGCTGAAGACGTGTTCCGCTTGAAAAGCAGGCGTCTTTCTATAAACTTGGTCACCGGCCAGCTGCCTGACATATGTCCATTAGGAGTGAAAACTAGGTATGAGCACCATCGAAGAACGCGTCAAGAAAATCGTCGCCGAGCAACTGGGCGTCAAGGAAGAAGAAGTCAAAAACGAATCTTCCTTCGTTGAAGACCTGGGTGCCGACTCGCTTGACACCGTTGAGCTGGTGATGGCTCTGGAAGAGGAATTCGAGACCGAAATCCCTGACGAAGAAGCCGAGAAGATCACTACCGTTCAAGCTGCCATCGACTACGTCAACAGCCACCAGGCCTAAGACGCTGTAGTCGACGCTTCTTGTCGGGGAAAACCGCACTGCCTTCGCCGGCGTGCGGTTTTTTCTTTGCGAGGCACCAGCGTCGTGTTGCGAGCCTTTAGAGCTTGTTGCCATTTCATTCCATTGCCTTGAATGCAATGGCAAGAAACTCTGTTATTGGAAAAGGAGAGTACTGTGTCGCGTAGACGCGTCGTGGTCACTGGTATGGGTATGCTGTCGCCACTGGGTACTGATGTACCGAGCACCTGGCAGGGCATTCTGGCTGGCCGCAGTGGCATTGGTCCGATCGAACACACGGATCTGTCTGCCTACTCCACCCGTTTTGGCGGCTCGGTGAAGGGCTTCGAGGTCGAGCAGTACCTGTCGGCCAAGGAAGCTCGCAAACTCGACCTGTTCATTCAATACGGCCTGGCAGCCGGTTTCCAGGCGGTACGCAATGCCGGTTTGGAAGTCACCGACGCCAACCGTGAGCGCATTGGCGTGGCCATGGGCTCGGGGATCGGCGGCCTGACCAACATCGAAGAAACCAGCCGGACCCTGCACGAGCAGGGCCCGCGCCGCATTTCGCCGTTCTTCGTGCCGGGCTCGATCATCAACATGATCTCGGGCTTCCTGTCGATCCACCTGGGCCTGCAGGGGCCGAACTACGCGATCGCCACCGCCTGCACCACGGGTACCCATTGCATCGGCATGGCCGCGCGCAATATCGCCTACGGTGAAGCGGACGTGATGATTGCCGGCGGTGCCGAAATGGCCGCCTGTGGCCTGGGCATGGGTGGCTTCGGGGCCTCGCGCGCGCTGTCGACCCGCAACGATGAACCGACCCGCGCCAGCCGTCCGTGGGACAAGGGCCGTGATGGTTTCGTGCTGTCCGACGGTGCCGGTGCCCTGGTGCTCGAAGAGCTGGAGCACGCCAAGGCGCGTGGCGCGACCATTTATGCCGAGCTGGTCGGTTTTGGCATGAGCGGCGACGCCTACCACATGACCTCGCCACCCGACTCGGGTGAAGGTGCTGCGCGCTGCATGGCCAACGCCCTGCGCGATGCCGGTATCGAGCCGCAAGCGGTCAGCTACATCAATGCCCACGGCACTTCGACCCCAGCTGGCGATATCGCCGAAGTGGCGGCGATCAAGCGCGTGTTCGGCGAGCATGCCTACAAGCTGGCAGTCAGCTCGACCAAGTCGATGACCGGCCACCTGCTGGGTGCCGCTGGCGCGGTGGAAGCGATCTTCAGCGTGCTGGCGATCAACAGCCAGATGGCGCCGCCGACCATCAACCTGGACGAGCCGGACGAAGGTTGCGACCTGGACTTCGTACCGCACCAGGCGCGCAGCATGCCTATCGACGTGGTGCTGTCCAACTCGTTCGGCTTCGGCGGGACCAACGGTTCGCTGGTGTTCCGCCGGTTCGCCGACTGATGCACTGCTGGATCGATGGCCAGGACGCGACTGCGGTCAATTTGCAGAATCGCGGCCTGGCCTACGGTGATGGTCTGTTCGAGACCATTGCCGTGCGTGGCGGCAAGCCCAGCCTGCTAACCCGGCATCTCGACCGCCTGGCACTGGGTTGCCAGCGCCTGGCGATCGACGTTGATCTGGTGCTGGTTCGCAATGAGCTGTTGCAATTCGCTCAGTTGCTGGGGGAGGGCGTCGCCAAGCTGATCCTGACCCGCGGCGACAGCCAGCGCGGTTATGCCCCGGCGCCCGGCGCCCAGGCGCGGCGTATTCTTCAGGGCAGCCCCTTGCCCGTCTATCCTGCACAACACGCCGAGCTGGGGGTGCGCCTGTTCCCCTGTCAGACACGGCTGGCGGAACAACCGCTGCTGGCCGGACTCAAACACCTCAACCGCCTGGAGCAGGTGCTGGCCCGTGCCGAATGGCAGGACAGTGCGTATGCCGAAGGCTTGATGCGCGACAGCCAAGGGCGAGTGATCGAAGGGGTGTACAGCAACCTGTTTCTGGTGCGTGGCGAGGTGCTGCTGACCGCCGACCTGAGCCGTTGTGGCGTGGCTGGCGTGATGCGTGGCGCATTGCTCGAGCAGGCGTCGTTGTCGGGTCTTGCCGTCGAGGTGCGTGACCTGACACTGGAGGACCTGCAGCAGGCCGACGAAGTGTTTGTCTGCAACAGTGTCTACGGTATCTGGCCCGTACGTGAATTCGCTGCACTGAACTGGCCGGCAGGCCCGCTCACCCTTAAACTGCAGGCCGTTGCCCGTACGTTACTGGATACCTGATTCGTGAGACGCAAATTCCTGCTGCTGCTGGAAATGGGTTTGATCCTCGCCGGCCTGGCATTGGGCTGGGCTGCCTGGAAGGTCAACTCGGTTCTGGAGCAGCCCCTGCAAGTGGCGCAGGAGCGCCTGCTCGATGTGCCCGGCGGCACCACGCCCAATCGCATGTTCTACCGCATGGAAGGCGAGGGGCTGCTCGACGATGCGCTCTGGCTGCGCCTTTACTGGCGCTTCAACATGGCCGGCACCCCGCTGCATACCGGTGAATACCGCCTGACCCCCGGCATGACCGTGGGGCAGTTGTTCGATGCCTGGCAGCGCGGCGATGTGGTGCAGTACAACCTCACCCTGGTCGAGGGCTGGACCTTCCGCCAGGTGCGTGCCGCAGTGGCCAGGCACGACAAGATCAAGCACACCCTCGACGACCTGAGCGACGCGCAGGTGATGGACAAGCTCGGTCACACCGGCGTGTTCCCCGAGGGCCGTTTCTTCCCTGATACCTACCGCTTCGTGCGCGGTATGAGCGACGTCGAACTGTTGCAGCAGGCCTACATGCGCCTGGACGAAGTGCTGGCCAAGGAGTGGGCCGAGCGCAGCACCGGCTTGCCGTATCGCGACCCTTACCAGGCGTTGATCATGGCCTCGCTGGTGGAGAAGGAGACAGGCATTCCGCAGGAGCGTAACCAGATCGCCGGTGTGTTCGTGCGCCGGCTGCGCCTGGGGATGATGCTGCAGACCGACCCGACCGTGATCTACGGCATGGGCGAGCGCTACAACGGCAAGATCACCCGGGCCGACCTGCGTGAACCGACGCCCTACAACACCTACACCATCAGTGGCCTGCCGCCGACGCCGATCGCCATGGTCGGCCGCGAGGCGATCCATGCCGCGCTCAACCCCAGCGATGGCAGCAGCCTGTATTTCGTCGCCCGTGGCGATGGCAGCCATGTGTTCTCCGATGACCTGGACGACCACAACAGCGCTGTGCGTGAGTTCCAGCTCAAGCGGCGGGCAGACTATCGCTCCAGCCCGGCACCTGCGGCGCAGCCGGGAGCAGGCGAGCAGCCGGCGCCCGACCAGGAGGCCCCTGCCGAGGCAGCTCCGCCTGAGAGTGACGCTGGCGCGCCTACCGATGAATCCGTGCCGGCCGAGGCGCCGGTACCCGAAAAACAGTAAGGAACACCCGTGAGCGGTTTGTTTATCACCCTGGAAGGCCCCGAAGGCGCGGGCAAGAGCACCAACCGCGACTACCTGGCGGCGCGCCTGCGTGAGCAGGGTGTCGATGTGGTGATGACCCGCGAGCCCGGTGGCACGCCACTGGCCGAGCGCATCCGCGAGCTGCTGTTGGCCCCCAGCGACGAGCCCATGGCGGCCGATACCGAGTTGCTGCTGATGTTCGCTGCCCGTGCCCAGCACCTGGCAGAAGTGATCCGCCCGGCCCTGGCGCGTGGCGCCGTGGTGCTCTGCGATCGCTTCACCGATGCTACTTACGCCTATCAGGGTGGCGGCCGTGGCTTGTCGGTGGAGCGCATCGCCATCCTCGAATCCTTCGTCCAGGGCGAACTGCGCCCGGACCTGACCCTGGTCTTCGACCTGCCCGTCGAGGTCGGCCTGGCCCGTGCTGCGGCCCGTGGCCGGCTGGACCGCTTCGAGCAGGAGGGCCAGGCCTTCTTCGAGGCGGTGCGCCAGGCCTACCTGCAACGCGCCGCCCAGCAGCCGCAACGCTACAGCCTGCTGGATGCCGCTCAGCCGCTGGATGCGGTGCAACGGGCGATCGATGCGCTGCTGCCGGGCCTTGTGGAGCGTTGCCGTGGCTGAAGCCTACCCCTGGCAACAGGCGCTCTGGCAGCAACTGGCCGGGCGCAGTCAGCATGCCCACGCCTACCTGCTGCATGGGCCCCAGGGGATCGGCAAGCGTGCCCTGGCCGAGCGGCTCATGGCGCGGCTGCTGTGCCAGGCGCCCCAGGGGCTGGATGCCTGCGGGCAGTGCAAGGCGTGCCTGCTGCTCAAGGCCGGCAGCCATCCGGACAACTTCGTGCTGGAGCCAGAAGAAGCCGACAAGCCGATCAAGGTCGACCAGGTTCGCGAACTGGTGTCGTTCATCGTGCAGACGGCCCAGCAGGGCGGGCGCAAGGTGGTGCTGATCGAGCCGGTGGAGGCGATGAACATCAACGCCTCCAATGCCTTGCTCAAGAGCCTTGAGGAGCCTTCCGGCGATACCGTGCTGCTGTTGGTCAGCCACCAGCCCAGCCGCTTGCTGCCCACCATCAAGAGCCGTTGCCAGCAGGTCACCTGCCCGCAGCCGAGCCTGGCCCAGAGCCGTGCGTGGCTGGCTGATGCCCTTGCCGACAGCGCCGAAGACGAGCGCGAGGAGCTGCTGACACTGGCCGCCGGCTCGCCGCTGATGGCCGTCAGCCTGCAGGCGAAGGGCGTGCGCGAGCAGCGCGCGCTGGTCACCGAGGGTGTGAAGAAGCTGCTCAAGCAGCAGCAGTCGCCCAGCCAACTGGCCGAAGCCTGGAACAACGTGCCGTTACTGTTGTTGTTCGACTGGTTCTGCGACTGGTCGCACCTGATCCTGCGCTATCAGCTGACCCAGGACGAGGACGGGCTAGGCCTGGCCGACATGCGCAAGGTGCTGCAGTACCTGGCGCAGAAGAGCCGTCAGGCCAAGGTGCTGGAGGTCCAGGCGTGGATCCTCGAGCAGCGCCAGAAAGTGCTGGGCAAGGCCAACCTCAACCGTGTGCTGCTGCTCGAAGCCTTGCTCGCCCATTGGGTGCAGCTGCCGGGCATGCGCTGATCTCCATCGTTCATTCATGTGTGTGTTCCCATGCTCGTAGATTCCCATTGCCACCTCGACCGTCTTGACCTCAGCGCCCATCAGGGTTCCCTCGATGCTGCCCTGCAGGCCGCGCGTGAGCGCGGCGTCGGGCATTTCCTGTGCATCGGCGTCAGCGCCGAGAACGCCGGCGCGGTCAAGGCGCTCAGCGAGCAGTACGCCGACGTCGATTGCTCGGTGGGGGTGCATCCGCTGGACCTGGCACCGGGTGAAACCCCGGCCCTGGAGTGGCTGCTGCGCGAGCTGGCCCATCCGCATGTGGTGGCCATCGGCGAGACCGGCCTGGATTACCACTACGAGCCCGAAGCCGCCGAGCTGCAGCAGGCCTCCTTCCGCCTGCACCTGGAAGCCTCGCGGCAGACCGGCAAGCCGGTGATCGTGCATACCCGTGCGGCCCGCGAAGACACCCTGGCCCTGCTGCGTGAAGCCAACCTGCCCCAGGCCGGGGTGCTGCACTGCTTCACCGAAGATTGGCCGATGGCCAAGGCTGCGCTGGACCTGGGTTATTACATTTCGTTGTCCGGCATCGTGACTTTCCGCAACGCCGATGCCTTGCGCGAGGTGGCCCGGCAGGTGCCGGTCGATCGGCTGCTGGTGGAGACCGACTCGCCGTACCTGGCGCCGATCCCGCACCGCGGCAAGCCGAACCTGCCGCAGTACGTGCGGGAAGTGGCCGAATATGTCGCCTCGCTGCGCGGGGCCAGCTATGAGCAGCTGGCCGAGCAGACCACCGCCAACTTCAAGCGCCTGTTCCCGCTGGCACGGGTGGCCTGATCCGCAGTTCGTCGCTGGCGCCCGGGCAAAAAAAACCCGGGTTCTGGGGGGGGAATCCGGGTTAAGACCATTAGGAGTAAAACAAAGGTACGCGGTCCCTGGGCACCTTTATCGGCGCGCCACTTGGGGGGGATGCGCCGCGCCAACACTTCAAGTATTGGCCAGGATTGGCGCCCTGCCAGCGCTTGCTGATCGTTTTTTAAACAGATTTGGAATACGTCGGCGGTCCCTTGGGCGATCAATGCATGGCGATTTGCCTGACCAGCCGCAGTGCTTCGTCGATCAGGTGCTCATCGGTATAGAAGTGTGGGGAAAAACGCACGCCGGGCCCGCGCAGGGCGCAGATGACCTGCTGCTTGCTTAGCGCTCGATAAATCTCGGCATTGGCGCGGCCAGCCACAGTGAAATTGACGATGCCTGCGCGGCGCCTTGGGTCTGCCGGGCTGTGCAGCTGCACACCCGGGATCGCCGCCAGCCCCTGGTGCAGTTGCTCGACGCGATGCCCGAGTTGCTCAGCAACCACATGCATGCCGACATCTTCCAGCAATGACAGGCTGGCCTCCAGCGCACAGGCGCCGAGCATGTTCGGGCTGCCCGGCTCGAAACGTCGTGCACTGCGTGCCGGTTGCCAGCTGCGGCGCTCGAAATCGCCCAGCTGTTCGAGCATGTGCCAGCCGTAGGCGTGCAGTTTCAGCTGCCTGCGCAGGGCGCTGCGGCAGTAGAACACCCCCAGGCCCTCGGGGCCGAGCATCCACTTGTGGCCGTCGGCCATGGCGAAATCGCACTGGTAGTGCTGCACGTCGAAGGGCAGGGCGCCAATCTGCTGGATGGCATCGACGCAGAACAGCACGCCCCGTTCGCGACAGCCCTGGCCCAGGCGGGCAAGGTCCAGGCGCAGGCCGCTGGCGAACTGCACGGCACTGACCGCCAGCAGCCGGGCGCGTGGGCCGCAGGCCTTAAGCAGTGCGGCCTCTGGGTCATCCCCGGCCAGGCTGGTCTCGATCACGTCGACGCCTTGATCGGCCAGTGCCTGCCAGACCACGCGATTGGAAGGGAACTCTTCGTCGCTGATGATCACCTGGTCGCCGCGTTGCCAGTCGAGGCCGAAGGCCACCAATGACAAGGCTTGCGAGGTATTGCCCAGCAAGGCGATGTCGCCTGTGGACGGCGCGTTGAGCAGGCGCGCCAGGCGTTCGCGCAGGCGCCGCTCGGTGGCCAGCCAGGCCGGGTAGTCGCTGGCGCCGCGCTGCAGGTTGTCACGGGCGAAGCGCGCCACGGCATCAGTGGCCCGGCGCGGCCACGGAGCGATGGCCGCGTGGTTCAGGTAGCACAGGCCCGGAGCCTGCTCGAACTCATCAAGAAACACAGACATGCTTGGAAGATCCGTGCAATTTACCGCCAGTTAGGCATAATAATCCGCTTCGATTGTCATCCTAGTCCTACCTATGCACAAAGAACCTCGTAAGGTCCGTGAATTTCGCCGCCGCGAGCAGGAAATCCTCGATACGGCGCTCAAGCTGTTTCTCGAACAGGGTGAAGACAGCGTCACCGTCGAGATGATCGCCGACGCCGTCGGCATCGGCAAAGGCACGATCTACAAGCACTTCAAGTCCAAGGCGGAGATCTACCTGCGCCTGATGCTCGACTATGAGCGTGACCTGAACGAGCTGCTGCATTCCGCTGACGTCGACCGTGACAAAGAGGCGCTGTCGCGCGCCTACTTCGAGTTCCGCATGCGCGACCCGCAGCGCTACCGGCTGTTCGACCGCCTGGAAGAAAAGGTGGTCAAGGGCAACCAGGTGCCGGAAATGGTCGAGCAGTTGCACAGCATCCGTGCCTCCAACTTCGACCGCCTGACGCAACTGATCAAGGGCCGCATCAGCGAAGGCAAGCTCGAGGACGTGCCGCCGTACTTCCACTATTGCGCGGCGTGGGCGCTGGTCCACGGTGCGGTGGCGCTGTATCACTCGCCATTCTGGAGCAACGTGCTGGAAGATCAGGAAGGCTTCTTCCAGTTCCTCATGGACATCGGCGTGCGCATGGGCAACAAGCGCAAGCGCGACCCAGAAACCGCGAACTGAAGCGGCTCGGGCGGTGCTTGCCGGCTTTTGGTGAGCATCGTGTGATTCAGCCTTCGACAGGAAGACTTGCAAAAACCTGATTTATGAGTCAGGTTTTGCCGGTCCGATTCTTCCATGCCGGAGTCACCCATGATCGTCGATCGTCAAGGCAGGCGCTTTCGCAACCTGCGCGTCAGCCTGACTGCTGCCTGCAACTACGCCTGCACCTACTGCGTGCCCGATGGCAAGCGCCTGGTGGCGGCGCAGGACGAGCTGGGGGCCGAGGCGCTGGGACGTGGCGTGGCCTATCTGGTCGAGGCCGCAGGTGTCGAGCGCTTGCGCATCACTGGCGGCGAGCCGCTGATCAGCCCGCGGCTCGAGGGCTTCCTGACGGCGGTGGCCGGGCTCGGGCTGGAGGACATCAGCCTCACCACCAATGGCCAACTGCTTGCCCGCAAACTGCCGTTGCTGCGTGCTGCCGGCATCCGCAGGCTGAATGTCTCGCTCGATACCCTCGACCCCCTGGCGTTTCGCCGCATCGCCCGTGGTGGCGATCTGGCCAGCGTGCTCGACGGCATGGCCCAGGCCAGCGCTGCCGGCATGGCGATCAAGGTCAACATGGTGCCCATGCGTGGGCAAAACCTCGATCAGGTACTGCCGCTGCTCGACTACTGTCTGCAGAGGGGTTACGAACTGCGCTTCATCGAGCTGATGCGCATGGGCCACCTGGCCCGAGACAGCAATGCCTTCGGGCAGCAGTTCGTGGGGCTGGAGCAATTGCTTGCGCTGATCGGCGAAGCCCATGAGTTCGAGCAGGCGCAGCGCCCGGTGGATGCTACCGCGCTGCGTTATCGCATACCCGGCAAAGGGCACTTCGGGGTAATCGCCAACGAGAGCGTACCGTTTTGCCGCGCCTGCTCGCGACTGCGCTTGTCATCCACCGGCTGGTTGCATGGTTGCCTCTCTTCAGGCAACCGTCACTTTGTCGGCGACCTGCTGGACAAGCCGCGCCACCAGGCGCTGCCGGCGTTGCAGCGGTTGCTGGTGAAGGCGCTGGCGGACAAGCAGGACCTGGCGTTCTCCGGCGATGTGATGGTGATGAAGGTGATCGGCGGCTGACTCTGGCGCAAAAGCTGCATCTGGCGGCTATTCGCCGGTTTTTCGTCACCGGCCTCTGGAGGAAAGATGCGTAGCCTGGTCTTGCTGCTGGCGCTGATGGCGTTGGGCGGCTGCATGAAAGTCAGCGACATGGGGGAAGAGGTCCGTGACCAGATGAGCGACGTGGGCCTGCTGGACCACAGCAACACCACCCGTACCCTGTCCATCCGCCTGCAGCCTGATTCGTTCATCTTCATTGGCCAGGGCGCGTTCATCCCGCCGGGCAAAGGGCCGCAGCCGCTGCAGAACGTGGTGGCAGAGGAAGCGTTCAAGAGCTTCATCGAGTACTTCCCGCTGGTGCGCCGAGCCCAAGGCCCGCTGGGCCTGGAGGATGCGATTGCCGAAGCGCGTTCAGTCGGTGCCGATTACGTGCTCTATACCCGGTTCGCGCGTACCGACGACCGTATCGGCAACAGCGACAACTGGTATGACGAACAGGCGCTCGATCGCCTGGGGCTGGACAGCGGCGTCGTACAGATGATGCTGATCGAGACCAGCACCCGCTACCTGATCGACACCGCGCGCATCAAGAGCCGTGGCGGTTTGTTGACGTTCTATGACAACAGCCCGCAGGATTTGCTTGCCGCGCCTATGCGCGAGTACGCTCGTAGCCTCCTGGGCATGAGCAAGTAAGCGAGCGTGATATGACCGACACCGGCAAAGCCAACGATCTCCTGGCGCAGATCCCTGCACACAAGGGGCTGCCACCGGTGCATCTGTGGAACCCGGATTTCTGCGGCGACATCGACATGCGCATCGCCCGTGACGGCACCTGGTACTACCTGGGTACGCCGATCGGGCGCAAACCGATGGTCCGGCTGTTTTCCACCATCATCCGCCGCGATGGCGACGACTACTTCCTGGTCACGCCGGTGGAAAAAGTCGGTATTCGCGTTGATGACGCGCCCTTCGTTGCGGTGCTGCTGGATGTGCAGGGGAGTGGCGAGCAGCAGGTGCTGCGCTTCACCAGCAACGTCGACGATCAGGTCGAGGCTGGCCCAGCCAACCCACTGCGGGTAGTGATCGACCCTATCACCCAGGAGCCTGCGCCCTATGTGCTCATGCGTGGCAACCTCGAGGCGCTGATTCACCGCAACGTGTTCTACCAGTTGGTGGAGTTGGCGGTGCCGCAGACCATCGAGGGTGAGCAGTGGCTCGGGGTTTGGAGCCATGGCCAGTTCTACCCGATCGGGCGCGACGCCTGAGCGAAGATCGGCCTCCCGCTTTTTCCGCGGATTGGCCGTTTCCCCTGTATCGGGCGGGGCATAACCTGAGGGCCACAGCCAATCAGGAGATCCCCTTCATGAGCATTCCCCGTCTTTCCCTCAGTGTGTTTGTCGCCCTCGGCGTTTTGGGCGCCAACGCGCCTGCCTGGGCGCATGGCGACGCGCAGCATCCCGACCAGGTGAAGATTCTCCAGGAGCAGTTGCCCAGCAATGCCCCGGGCAAGAAAGCGGTGATGCTCACCGTCAGCTACGCACCGGGCCAGGCATCGCCCGCCCATCAGCACCCAGGCGCGGTCATGGCTTATGTATTGGAAGGTGCGGTCGTCTCGAAGCTCAACGACGAGCCGCAGAAAACCTACAAGGCCGGCGAGTTCTGGTACGAAGCGCCCGGCACCGTGCACAGCGTATCGAGCAACGCCAGCAAGACCGCGCCGGCCAAGCTGCTGGTGTGGAGCCTGGTGGATGAGGGCAAGCCGGTGACCGAGCCGCTGGCCAAACCCTGAAACACAGGCAATAAAAAACCTCCAGTGCTTGCGCAACTGGAGGTTTTTCGCTGTTTGGCTCCGCGACCTGGACTCGAACCAGGGACCCAATGATTAACAGTCATTTGCTCTACCGACTGAGCTATCGCGGAATCTCGGCGTATCTTACCGGCTGCCAGGGGGAAGTCAAGCTTCCCCTTGGCAATCAAGGGGTTACAGCACTTCTACGATGGCCTTGGTGACCACGTGGATGTTGCTCTGGTTCAGGGCTGCGACAGCGATGCGGCCGGTGTCCAGGGCATAGATGCCGAACTCGTTCTTCAGGCGTGCCACTTGCTCCACGGTCAGGCCGGAGTAGGAGAACATGCCAGCCTGGCGACCAACGAAGCTGAAGTCGCGCTTGGCACCGTACTCGGCCAGCAACTCGACCATCTGCTTGCGCATGCCATGGATGCGGGTGCGCATCTCGGCCAGTTCGGCTTCCCACATCTGGCACAGCTCAGGGCTGTTCAGCACGGTGGCGACGATGGTCGCGCCGTGGGTCGGCGGGTTGGAGTAGGTGGTGCGGATCACGCGTTTGACCTGCGACAGCACGCGAGTGCTTTCGTCTTTCGAGGCGGTGACGATCGACAGCGCGCCGACGCGCTCGCCGTACAGCGAGAACGACTTGGAGAACGAGCTGGACACGAAGAACTCCAGGCCCGACTCGGCGAACAGGCGCACGGCGAAGGCGTCTTCGGCGATGCCGTCACCAAAGCCCTGGTAGGCCATGTCGAGGAACGGCACATGGCCTTTGGCCTTGACCACTTCCAGCACGTTCTTCCAGTCGTCCAGCGACAGGTCGACGCCGGTCGGGTTGTGGCAGCAGGCGTGCAGCACGATGATCGAGCCGGAGGGCAGGTTGTTCAGGTCTTCGAGCATGCCGGCACGGTTGACGTCGTGGCTGGCGGCGTCGTAGTAACGGTAGTTCTGTACCGGGAAGCCTGCGGTTTCGAACAGTGCGCGGTGGTTTTCCCAGCTCGGGTCGCTGATGGCAACCACGGCGCCCGGCGCCAGGCGCTTGAGGAAGTCGGCACCGATCTTGAGCGCGCCGGTACCGCCGACAGCTTGCACGGTCACTACACGGCCGTCGGCCAGCAGTGGCGATTGGGCGCCGAAAATCAGCTTTTGCACGGCCTGGTCGTACTGCGCGATGCCATCGATCGGCAGGTAGCCGCGGGAGGCGTGCTGGGCGGCACGCTGGGTCTCGGCTTCGATCACTGCGCGCAGCAGTGGAATGCGGCCTTCCTCATTGCAGTAGACGCCTACGCCCAGGTTGACCTTGTCGGTACGTGGGTCGGCGTTGAATGCTTCGTTGAGGCCCAGGATGGGGTCGCGGGGTGCCAGCTCGACAGCGGAAAACAGGCTCATTGTTACCTTGGCTCGGATAGGAGAGTGATAGGGGTTGCCACGCTCCAGCCGAATGCACTGAAGCGGTGCACAAACGGGGAGTCAGTATAGTGATACCGCCCGGTCACTGCGACAGTCTGGCGCAGCTTTTCCGGCTGTTTGCGCAAATATTTTTCGACCATTGGTCGAATTGCCTGGTCCATTGCCGTGGGGGCTGCCGGGCCAGGCTTGAAAGCCGCGCCCGGAGGGCGCATTTGCGTATAGACTACTGGCTAAATTTACAGTTGCCGCGACATTCACGAGGTCCGTCATGTCCGAGTTCCAGCTCGTCACCCGATTCCAGCCGGCCGGCGACCAGCCCGAGGCCATCCGCCAGATGGTCGAAGGCATCGAAGCCGGGCTTTCGCACCAGACGCTGCTGGGCGTGACCGGCTCGGGCAAGACCTTCAGCATCGCCAACGTCATCCAGCAGGTGCAGCGCCCGACCTTGGTGCTGGCGCCGAACAAGACCCTCGCAGCGCAGCTTTACGGCGAGTTCAAGGCGTTCTTCCCGAACAACGCGGTCGAGTACTTCGTCTCCTACTACGACTACTACCAGCCCGAAGCCTACGTGCCGTCGTCGGACACCTTCATCGAGAAGGACGCCTCGATCAACGACCATATCGAGCAGATGCGCCTGTCGGCGACCAAGGCGCTGCTGGAGCGGCGCGACGCGATCATCGTCACCACCGTGTCGTGCATCTATGGCTTGGGCAGCCCCGAGGCGTACCTGAAGATGGTCCTGCACGTCGACCGTGGCGACCAGCTCGACCAGCGTGCGTTGCTGCGCCGTCTGACCGAGCTGCAGTACACCCGCAACGAGATGGACTTCGCCCGCGCCACCTTCCGCGTGCGCGGCGATGTGATCGACGTGTTCCCGGCCGAATCGGACCTGGAGGCCATCCGCATCGAACTGTTCGATGACGAGGTGGAGAACATCGCCGCCTTCGACCCGCTGACCGGCGAGGTGATTCGCAAGCTGCCGCGTTTCACCTTCTACCCCAAGTCGCACTACGTCACGCCGCGCGAAACGCTGCTCGAAGCGGTGGAGGGCATCAAGGAAGAGCTCAAGGAGCGCCTGGAGTACCTGCACAAGCACAACAAGCTGGTCGAGGCCCAGCGCCTGGAGCAGCGCACCCGCTTCGACCTGGAGATGATCCTCGAACTGGGCTACTGCAACGGCATCGAAAACTACTCGCGCTACCTTTCCGGGCGCCCGGCCGGCGCGCCGCCACCCACGCTGTACGACTACCTGCCGGCGGATGCACTGCTGGTGATCGACGAATCCCACGTTTCCGTGCCTCAGGTCGGCGCCATGTACAAAGGCGACCGCTCGCGCAAGGAAACGCTGGTGGAGTACGGCTTCCGCATGCCATCGGCATTGGACAACCGCCCCATGCGCTTCGACGAGTGGGAGTCGGTCAGCCCGCAGACCATCTTCGTGTCCGCAACGCCCGGCCCTTACGAAGCCGAGCACGCCGGGCGCGTGGTCGAGCAGGTGGTGCGCCCCACCGGCCTGGTCGACCCGCAGGTCGAAGTGCGCCCCGCGCTTACCCAGGTCGACGACCTGCTGTCGGAAATCGGCAAGCGCGTAGCCCTGGGCGAGCGGGTGCTGGCCACCACCCTGACCAAGCGCATGGCCGAAGACCTCACCGACTACCTGGCCGATCACGATGTGCGGGTGCGCTACCTGCACTCGGACATCGACACCGTCGAGCGGGTGGAGATCATCCGCGACCTGCGCCTGGGCACCTTCGATGTATTGGTGGGCATCAACCTGCTGCGCGAAGGCCTGGACATGCCGGAAGTGTCGCTGGTGGCCATCCTCGATGCCGACAAGGAAGGCTTCCTGCGTTCCGAGCGCTCGCTGATCCAGACCATTGGCCGTGCGGCGCGCAACCTCAACGGCAAGGCAATCCTTTACGCCGACAACATCACCGGCTCCATGCAGCGCGCCATCGACGAGACCGAGCGGCGCCGGGACAAGCAGGTGGCGTTCAACGCCGCCAACGGCATCGTGCCCAAGGGTGTGGTCAAGGACATCACCGACATTATGGAAGGTGCCACCGTGCCCGGTGCGCGCAGCAAGAAGCGCAAGGGCATGGCCAAGGCGGCGGAGGAGGCCGGGCGTTACGAAGTCGAGTTGCAGACCCCGGCCGAGATCACCAAGCGCATCAAGCAGTTGGAAGAGAAGATGTTCCAGTTCGCCCGCGACCTGGAGTTCGAGGCCGCCGCGCAATTGCGCGACGAGATCGGCAAGCTGCGCGAGCGCCTGATCGCCAGTTGAAGGCCAGGGTTTGTATGAAAAGGCGCCGAGCGGCGATCAGGCAAGGCGAAAACAGGCGAGGAACGGTCGGAGTCGCGCTCGACTTTACGGGTTGTAAATGAGCATTCCGAGCCTGTTTTCAACGCAGCATGATCGTCGCGCAGGCACTTTTCGTACAAAGCCTAGTGTCGGCACGCTCTCTGTAGGATCGGCCTTGTGTCGCGAAAGGGCTGCGTAGCGCTGGATGACGACAAGTAGACCGGCCAAACGGCCGGTTACTACAACATGCTGACCACACGCCTCACAAATCTGGCCGCGAGGTTGATGCGAGAAATACGCGAACAAACATCGCCCTTAAAGCTGAGTTCGAAAGGTGAGTTCGTCGGACGCTTACCGTAAAGGAACGACGCTAATTGGTCATCGGACACCTCTCTATGGCGAGCATTCTCGCCTAAATGGGTGTCAAGTTTTATTCGACCACTACAAGCATTCCTGGCTGGTAAGCGCTGTGTAAAAGGGTAGCGGTTCCACGCAACTAGGCTCTGTACGAAAAGTTTTGTGGGAGCGGGCTTGCCCCGCGATGGAGTGCGAAGCGCTTCTGTGCCCGATATCAAATACGCCGTGAATTCGGGCTTTGCTGCCGCGTTGCGGCAGATCGCGGGGCAAGCCCGCTACCACAACGATGGATAACCATACTTTTCGTACAAAACCTAGAACGCCCAGCGAGCACCCAGCACGAACTCACTGGACACCAGATTGGCCTTCATTTTTTCGTCCTGCAGGCGTCGGGCGTTGTTGAAGCTGTTCCAACCGCTTTCGGTATCGCCCATATCGATGTAGCGATAGCCCAAGTCCAGGGCCAGGCGGTCGGTAACGTCATATGCCACACCCGCACCCAGCGACCACGCCAGATTGGTCTGCTTTTGCGACTCATACTGGCGAGCCTCGTTGCCCTGCCAGCCCGAAGACTTCAAATGAGCCAAGCCCAACCCGGCCGAACCGTACAGCGAGATTTTGTCGCTGATACGGAAATCCCGGTAAGCATTGAGCATTACACGACGGGACTCGATGTGATGAACATTGAGGCTGCTGGGGAAATTGCTCGAGCCGCTGGTGAATCTGTCTTTTTGCGGCAGCGACAGCTCCCCTTCCAAACGCCAGGCATTGCCAAACCGATAACCCATCCCGATAGAGCCGCTCATGTCGTTGGTGCTGTTGTCGCCCGCAACGAACGAACCGATACCGGGACGTGCGCTCGAGGACATATTGCGAGCCTTGTGCTCGGCGCTGATCACTCGGGCGACACCGTAATAGCCCTCTTGTTCAACAGGCGCGGCTGATGCCAACGAAGTTTGAGCCGCCAACGTCGCCAGCAGCGAGAGAGACAGTTTCTCAGTCGTTTTCATTTCTATTATTTCTCTTGAGGATCTTTAGTGCGTTGTTTCTGTCGCTCGGCCAACTAACTCCCCAGCGGAAGTGGGCATTCATTTAGCAGGTCAGAAACCCAGGGCAAGACCATGCCGGCTTCGTGGCCGACAGAGACTGGATTGAGCACCACATCGAAACTACGGGTGCGTAGGGCCTGGCAAGCGGCCTCGAGAGTAGGAATTACCGTGGGGATTTCCCAAAGATTGCAAGCGGTGCAGTCAGTGCACTTTTCCCCCACAAGCAGTACTTGTGGGGGTTTCAATCCGTTGTAGCGCTGGCATCCCTTTCATGATGTCTCTCTCGTTTGTCTCTGTGGCGACATGGCGACCACTGTACGGAGCGAAACAAAGAGGGAATGTAGGACAAAGACTAAAAAACGTTTAGGCAGTGAAAAAAGTGCTGCTTCGCTACCCCTGATTCATGCATGCATAAATCCTGGGGCCGCTTTGCGCGCCTTTCCGAGCGGTCCGGCGCCTAGGCACTGTACGAAAAGTTTTGTGGGAGCGGGCTTGCCCCGCGATGGAGTGCGAAGCGCTCCTATACCCGATATCAAATAGTGTCAAAGACGCCGCGAATCCAGGTTTTGCTGCCGCGTTGCGGCAGATCGCGGGGCAAGCCCGCTCCCACAACGATGGATGACCATACTTTTCGTACAGAGCCTAGGCAAGGCCGCTCCTGCAGGCCGGCTACCTCAATGAGCTTCCCCGGCCTTCAACCCCTGCGGCAACTTGCGCGTCAACAACACCGCCAGCATGCTCACCGCCAGCCCGATCCCGACGAAGTGGAAGGCATCGTTGTAGGCCATGATCATCGCCTGCTGGTGGGTGATCTCACTGAGCTTGCCCAGCGCCGCGGTGTCGTTGCCCAACCGCTCGGTGAGTTGCGCCAGGCGTTCGGCCACTTGCGGGTTGCTCGGCACCAGTGCTTCACGCAGGTAGTCGAAGTACACCTTGGCCCGCGCATCCAGCAAGGTCGCCAGCAAGGCGATGCCAATTGCGCCGCCGAGGTTGCGCAGGATGTTGAACAGGCTCGACGCCGACCCCGCATCCTGGGGTTGGATGTAGGCCGTGGCGATCAGCGAGATGGTCACCATGATCATCGGCTGGCCAAGGGCGCGGATCACCTGGATCTGGTTGAACTGCGGCCCGGCGAAGTCCGGGTTGAGCACCCCCGAACTGAAACTGGCCACGCCAAACAGGCAAAAGCCCAAGGCGCACAGCAGCTTTGGCGAGATCACCTTCATCAGCAGCGGCACCAGCGGAATCAGGAACAGCTGCGGCACCCCCATCCACATGATCACCTCGCCGATCTGCAGGGCGTTGTAGCCCTGGATCTGTGCCAGATACAGCGGCAGCAGGTAGATCGAGCCGTACAGCCCCACACCCATGCCCAGGCTGGCGATGCTGGATAAACCGAAGTTGCGGTTGCCGAGGATGCGCAGGTTGATCAGCGGGTGCGGGCGGGACAGCTGCAGGATCACGAACAGGATCAGGCTGACCAGGGCGACACTGCCCAGGCCGACGATCAGGCTGGATTCCAGCCAGTCCTTGCGGTGGCCTTCTTCAAGGAACACCTGCAGGCAGCCCAGGCCCAGGCCGAGGCTCACGATGCCGGCGTAGTCGGTGCTCTTCAGCAGCTCCCAATGGGCTTCCTTCTTTTCCAGCCCGTACATCAGCCCGGCAATCATCAGCAGCCCTGGCGGGATGTTGATGTAGAAGATGTACTCCCAACCCCAGTTCTCGGTCAGCCAGCCCCCCAGGGTCGGGCCGATCGACGGGGCGAAGGTGGCGGTCATGGCGAACATGGCCATGCCCTTGGCGCGATGATGTTCCGGCAGTTTGATCAACGTCAGGGTGAACGCCAGCGGGATCAGTGCGCCGCCGGTGAAGCCCTGCAGGGCGCGGAACACGATCATGCTTTCCAGGTTCCAGGCCATCGAGCACAGCAGCGACGAGGCCAGGAAACCCAGCGACACCCACACCGCCAGGCGCCGGGCCGACAGCAACTGCACCAGCCAGGCGGTCAGCGGGATCATGATGATCTCGGCCACCAGGTAGGAGGTGGAAATCCACGAGCCTTCCTCAAGGGTGGCTGACAGCGCGCCCTGGATGTCCTTGAGCGAAGAGTTGGTGATCTGGATGTCCAGCACCGCCATGAAGGCGCCGAGCATCACGCTCATCACTGCGATCCAGTCGCGCCGGGTGGGCTCTGCGCTGGGCCGCAGCAGTTGGTCACCGGCCATCGCGGCTGTCGCCCTGGCTGCGCAGGTCGACGGTGGCCGTCACCGACATGCCTGGGCGGATGCGGCCATGCAGCGGGTTGTCGGCGGCGAAGGTCAGTTTGACCGGGATGCGCTGCACCACCTTGGTGAAGTTGCCGGTGGCGTTGTCTGGCGGCAGCAGGCTGAACTGTGCCCCGGACGCGGCGAACAGGCTGTCGACGCGGCCTTCGATCGGGGTGTCGGGGTAGCTGTCGAACAGCAGTTCGGCGCGCTGGCCGGGGTGCATCTTGCCGATCTGGGTTTCCTTGAAGTTGGCCTGCACCCAGATGTCCTGGTCCGGAACGATCGACAGCAGGTAGGCGCCGGCCTGCACCACCTGGCCGTTGCGCGCGCTGCGCTGGCCGATGGTGCCGCTGATCGGCGCGTGGATCTCGCAGCGGGTCAGGTTTATTTCGGCCTGCGCCAGGTCGGCGCGGGCATTGGCAATCTGTGCATCGAGGCGCTTGAGTTCGGCGCTCAGGGCATCGACCTGCTGGCGCTGGCCTTTGAGATCGGCCTGGGCCTTGTCCACCTGGGAGCGGGCCACATGGCTTTCCGCCGAGAGGGTGGTGACCCGCTCTTCGGAAACGAAGCCTGGCTTGCGCAGGGCCTGGGCGCGGTTGAGGTCGAGCTGCGAGCGGTCGAGGGTGGCCTGGTTGGCGGCCACCTGGGCCTGGCCGGCGGCAATCAGGCTGCCTTGCTGGGCCAGCCGGCTCTGCGCCTGCAGCCGTTCCGCTTCGCGGGTGGCCAGCGCGGCGCGGGCGCGGGCCACGGCCAGTTCGAAATCGGCGACTTCCAGGCGCACCAGCAAGTCACCCTTGCTGACATGCTGGTTGTCTTCCACCCTCACTTCATCGATGCGCGCGCCGAGCTGGCTGGAAACGCGGGTGATCTCGCCTTGTACATAGGCGTTGTCGGTGCTCTCGAAGAAGCGCCCCTTGAAGTACCAATGGGCGAGGAAGGAGAGGGCGATCAGCGCGACCAGGGTGATGAAGATCAGCAAGCGACGTTTGAGTTGGGCGGGCATGAGGACTATGGTTCCAGAAGTGTAAGCAAATTTAACAGGCGCAACCGGCACCGTCACAAGTGACGAAAGCGCCATTGCTGGAGCCCAGTGCCCGCTCCCTGCTAACATCCCGCCTTTGTTTGAATCTTCGTTCGAGACTCTCCATGACCACCGTTCGCACGCGTATCGCGCCATCGCCCACTGGCGACCCCCATGTCGGCACTGCCTACATCGCCCTGTTCAACTACTGCTTTGCCAAGCAGCACGGCGGTGAGTTCATCCTGCGTATCGAAGACACCGACCAGCTGCGCTCCACCCGCGAGTCGGAACAGCAGATCTTCGACGCCCTGCGCTGGCTCGGCATCGAATGGAACGAAGGCCCGGACGTCGGCGGCCCGCACGGCCCGTACCGGCAAAGCGAGCGTGGCGAGATCTACGCCAAGTACGCCAAGGAGCTGGTCGATGCAGGCCACGCCTTCTACTGCTTCTGCACCGCCGAAGAGCTGGAGCAGATGCGTGCCGAGCAGATGGCCCGCGGCGAGACCCCGCGCTACGACGGCCGCGCCCTGCTGCTGAGCGATGAGGAAGTGCAGCGCCGCCTGGCGGCCGGCGAGCCTCACGTGATCCGCATGAAGGTGCCGAGCGAAGGCATCTGCGTGGTGCCGGACATGCTGCGTGGCGATGTCGAGATCCCGTGGGACCGCATGGACATGCAGGTACTGATGAAGAACGACGGCCTGCCGACGTACTTCCTGGCCAACGTGGTCGACGATCACCTGATGGGCATCACCCATGTACTGCGTGGCGAAGAGTGGCTGCCCTCGGCGCCCAAGCTGATCAAGCTGTACGAGTACTTCGGCTGGGAGCAGCCCAAGCTGTGCTACATGCCGCTGCTGCGCAACCCGGACAAGTCCAAGCTGTCCAAGCGCAAGAACCCGACCTCGGTCACCTTCTACGAGCGCATGGGCTTCATGCCCGAAGCGATGCTCAACTACCTGGGCCGCATGGGCTGGTCGATGCCGGACGAGCGCGAGAAGTTCTCGCTGGCAGAGATGGTCGAGCACTTCGACCTGTCGCGCATCTCGCTGGGCGGCCCGATCTTCGACATCGAGAAGCTGTCCTGGCTCAACGGCCAGTGGCTGCGTGAGCTGCCGGTTGAAGAATTTGCCGCGCGCCTGCAGAAGTGGGCCTTCAACAGCGACTACATGATGAAGATCGCCCCGCACGTGCAGGGCCGGGTTGAAACCTTCAGCCAGGTTGCCCCGCTGGGTGGCTTCTTCTTCGAAGGCGCGTTGAAGCTTGACGCCAAGCTGTTCGAGAGCAAGAAACTGTCGTCCGACCAGGTGCGCCAGGTAATGCAGCTGATCCTGTGGAAACTGGAAAGCCTGCGCCAGTGGGAGAAGGACCGCATCACCGCCTGCATCCAGGCGGTGGTCGAGTCGTTGGAACTCAAGTTGCGCGATGCCATGCCACTGATGTTCGCCGCCATTACTGGCCAGGCCAGCTCGGTTTCGGTGCTCGACGCCATGGAAATCCTCGGCCCAGACCTGACTCGTTACCGCCTGCGCCAGGCCCTGGACCTGCTGGGCGGCGTGTCGAAGAAAGAAAACAAAGAGTGGGAAAAGCTGCTGGCGAATATCGCCTGATAGCGGCTTTTGCTTTCGTGGGAGCGGGCTTGCCCCGCGATTGCGATGTTGCATTGACCATCGCGATCGCGGGGCAAGCCCGCTGCCACGGGACTTTGTTTGCATTGAAGAGCAGGGCAGGGCGGTAAGTGATTGTTATCTGTGAAAAATTTTTTGATTAATTTCAAAAATTCGTTTGACAGCCCTGCAATCGGAACTTAATATGCGCCCCGTCCACAGCGATGAACGAAAACGAAACGCCAGGCACCCAGCCAGCGATTCGGTTCAAAGCGACATTGTGGGGCTATAGCTCAGCTGGGAGAGCGCCTGCATGGCATGCAGGAGGTCAGCGGTTCGATCCCGCTTAGCTCCACCAAATTCCGCTTAACGGCAATGCCGGTAAGCAAGACCGGGTCCAGCAACCGGGTCTTGAAGGTAAGAAGGTTCGTCCCCTTCGTCTAGTGGCCTAGGACACCGCCCTTTCACGGCGGTAACAGGGGTTCGAGTCCCCTAGGGGACGCCAGTTTTGCACAAGCGATGTTTAATCATGTCGCTGGGCCGAGAGGCTAGAAATCCGGGG
The DNA here is from genome assembly GCF_049310485.1 of Pseudomonas sp. GZD-209. Lineage (NCBI taxonomy): Bacteria > Pseudomonadati > Pseudomonadota > Gammaproteobacteria > Pseudomonadales > Pseudomonadaceae > Pseudomonas > Pseudomonas sp. GZD-209. Next base: position 83 of record NZ_JBMOWQ010000221.1, on the reverse strand, counting down.
CTATAGCTCAGCTGGGAGAGCGCCTGCATGGCATGCAGGAGGTCAGCGGTTCGATCCCGCTTAGCTCCACCAATTTTGCCGCG
>NZ_JBMOWQ010000220.1:0-14366 GCF_049310485.1 Pseudomonas sp. GZD-209 | reverse complement strand
GAGGGTGTCAGAAATTTTGTGTTCGGGCATACCATGAGTAAGAGGTGCATGTATGCCAACCAAAAAGAAACCGCTTCGAGAGTTACCGAAGGTCCCGAAAGAGCTGCTTGAACAGTTTTCCGCGACCCCGCTGATGACCGCCGAGGCCATTGAGGAGGCCTCTGCCGCCTTCAAGAAAGCACTGATCGAGCGAGCCCTGAACGCCGAACTTGGTCATCACCTGGGCTATCCTCCGGGCGCGCAGCGCCCAGAGGATGAGACCAACCAGCGCAATGGCACGAGTGGCAAGACTGTGCTGACAGGCGATGGCCCGCTACGGCTGGATATCCCTCGGGACCGTGACGGCAGCTTCTCGCCCATTCTGATCCCCAAGCATGAGCGCCGTTACACCGGATTCGATGACAAAATCATCGCCATGTACGCCCGTGGAATGACGGTCAGAGAGATACGGGCCTTCCTGTCCGAGCAGTATGGAACCGACGTTTCACCCGATTTCATCAGCTCTGTGACAGACGAGGTCATGGAAGAGATTGGCGCGTGGCAGCAGCGGCCACTGGAGCCGATGTACCCGGTCATTTTCTTCGATGCGCTGCGGGTGAAGATCCGCGAAGAAGGCCTGGTGCGCAATAAGGCCATTTACCTGGCGCTGGGCGTTCTTCCCGACGGGACGCGCGATATCCTGGGCATCTGGATCGAGAACACCGAGGGTGCAAAGTTCTGGATGAAGGTCTTTAACGATCTCAAGAAGCGTGGCGTCGAGGACGTGCTGATTGCCGTGACCGACGGCCTCAAAGGCATGCCAGAAGCCCTCAGCGCAGTATTTCCAGAGACGACGTTGCAGACATGCATCGTGCACCTGATCCGCAACAGCCTGGACTATGCGGCGTGGGACAAGCGTCGAGAGCTGGCCAAAGCGCTGAAACCGATTTACCAAGCCATCAATGCCGAAGCGGCTGAGCAAGCACTCGATGAGTTTGAGAGCGGGCCGTGGGGCGAGAAATATCCGACGGTGGTGGCTGCCTGGAGGCGCGCCTGGGATCGAGTGATTCCATTTTTCGTCTTCCCACCGGCCATCAGGAAGGTGATTTACACCACCAACGCCATTGAGAGCATCAATGCTCAGCTACGCAAGATCATCAAGACCCGGGGCCATTTTCCGAACGATGACGCAGCCACCAAACTGATCTGGCTGGGGCTGCGAAACATCACGGCGAATTGGGGCTCGGCGGCGCATGATTGGAAAAGTGCAATGAATCAGTTTGCGATTCTGTACGGAGATCGGTTCATCAGGCCGACCTGGTGAAAATCATGGCCTGCCTAGCGGCAGGCCATTACCGGCCCGAACACAAAAAAACTGACAGTCCCGAGCGGGCTTGTCCCGCGATGCGCCGCGCGGGCGGCGCTCGATCTCATAGGCGCTGCAAGGCTTTCGGCGAACACCTGGCGGCCTTCACGCAAAACCCAAAGCTCGAAGGCCCAGCCCCTATCAAACCAGAATCCGCGAACTCGCCACCGCAACCACCGCCAGCCCGATCGCCAGATTGACCCCCACCATCCGCCGAATCCTCCCCAGCACCCCAGCCCCCGCCGCCCAATCCTCAGCCTGCACCGCCGTGCGCAATTCAGGCAGCAGCAACGACTGAATCCGCATGAACAACGCAAACATCACGATCCCGCCACCAATCATCACCTGAACGTACCGCGGCGCGGTCTCGAACCCGGCAAAGCGCAGGTGAATCATGCCCACCCCGCTGATCGCCAAAATCGCCACCGCCAGCCAGACCCATCTGAAGAACCGTTGGAAAACTTCCACCCACAAACGCAGCCGCGCCGGCCCCTCCAGGGCTGCAACCGTGGCCGGGCGCAGGATCAGCCAGGCGAAGAACATGCCGCCAACCCAAACCAGGGCGGCAAGGACATGCAGGGTGTAGGGCAGGGCAAAGGCGAGCATCCGGATCTCCATGCGGCACAAAGGGCAATAGCGGGGTATGATAGCCGGCCCATGCGAAACACTGAAAATATATCCAGCCCTCCGGGCGCCTGCAGACCATGATCAGCAACGAACTCAAAGCCACCATCCAGGGCGCCTACTCGCGTTTCCTCGAAGCCAAAAGCCTCAAGCCACGCTATGGCCAGCGCCTGATGATCGCCGAAGTGGCCAAGGTGCTCGGCGATATCGCCTGCGACGACGAAGGGCGCCGTGCCGGCGAGCCCGCCGTGGTGGCGGTCGAGGCGGGTACCGGTACCGGCAAGACCGTCGCCTACGCCCTTGCCGCGATCCCGGCCGCCAAGGCCGCCGGCAAGCGCCTGGTGATCGCTACCGCGACCGTGGCGCTGCAGGAACAGATCGTGCTCAAGGACCTGCCCGACCTGATGCGCAACAGCGGGCTGAACTTCAGCTTCGCCCTGGCCAAAGGCCGTGGCCGCTACCTGTGCCTGTCCAAACTCGACATCCTGCTGCAGGAAGGCCACGCCCAGTCGGCCACCGCCCAGCTGTTCGAAGAGGAAGGCTTCCACATCGAAGTCGACGAGCGCAGCCAGAAGCTGTTCAACAGCATGATCGAGAAGCTCGCCGGCAACCGCTGGGACGGTGATCGCGACAGCTGGTCGGAAGCCGTCGAGGACCAGGACTGGGCGCGCCTGACCACCGACCACAGCCAGTGCACCGGCCGCCATTGCCCGAACTTCCAGCAGTGCGTGTTCTACAAGGCGCGCGAAGGCATGGGCAAGGTCGATGTGATCGTCACCAACCATGACATGGTCCTCGCCGACCTCGCGCTGGGCGGCGGCGCCGTACTGCCCGACCCGCGCGACACCATGTACGTGTTCGACGAAGGCCATCACTTGCCGGACAAGGCCATCGGCCACTTCGCCCACTATTCGCGCCTGCGCTCCACCGCCGACTGGCTGGAGCAGACGGCCAAGAACCTCACCAAGCTGTTGGCCCAGCACCCGCTGCCGGGCGACCTGGGCCGCTACATCGAGCAGGTGCCGGAGCTGGCCCGCGAGGTGCGTACCCAGCAGCAGTTCATGTTCACCCTGTGCGAGCAGGTTGCGGACTTTCGTACCGGTGAAGACATGGAAGGCCGCGACCGCCCGCGCTACCGCTTCGAAGGCGGCGTGGTGCCCGAGCAGATCCGCGAAGTCGGCATCGAGCTGAAAAAAGGCTTCGCCCGCCTCACCGACCTGTTCACCCGCCTGGCCGACCTGCTCAAGGAAGGCATGGACGGCGAGAACAACATCGGCATTGCCAGCCACCAGGCCGAGGAGTGGTACCCGCTGTTCGGCAGCCTGGTGACCCGTGCCCAGGGCAACTGGGAGTTGTGGACCGCGTTCACTGCCGAAGACCCGGAAGACAACCCGCCCATGGCGCGTTGGTTGACCCTGGCCGAAACTGGCGCGCTGTTCGATATCGAGGTCAACGCCAGCCCGATACTCGCCGCCGAGATGCTGCGTAAAAGCCTGTGGAACGTCGCCTATGGCGCCCTGGTGACTTCGGCGACCTTGACCGCGCTGGGCAAGTTCGACCGCTTCCGCATGCGCTCGGGGCTGCCGCGCGACGCGGTGCAGTGCGTGGTGCCCAGCCCGTTCGTGCATGGCGATGCCGGCCTGTTGCGGGTGCCCGACCTGGGCGCCGACCCACGCGATGCCACGGCGCACACTGCATCGATCATCCGTGAACTGCCGAACATCGTCGAAGGTGCGCGGGGCGCGCTGGTGCTGTTCTCGTCGCGTAAACAGATGCAGGACGTATTCGATGGCCTGGACCGCGACTGGCGCAAGTTGGTGCTGATCCAGGGCAACCTGTCCAAGCAGGAAACCCTGAACAAGCACAAGGCACGGGTCGACGATGGCCAGCACAGTGTGCTGTTCGGCCTGGCCAGTTTCGCCGAAGGTGTCGACCTGCCGGGCGCTTACTGCGAGCACGTGGTCATCGCCAAGATCCCGTTCTCGGTGCCGGATGACCCGGTCGAGGCCGCGTTGTCCGAATGGATCGAGGCCCGCGGCGGCAACCCGTTCATGGAAATCGCCGTGCCTGACGCTTCGCTGAAGCTGATCCAGGCCTGCGGCCGGCTGCTGCGCACCGAACAGGACCGCGGCGTCATCACCTTGCTCGACCGGCGTCTGGTCACCCAGCGCTACGGCAAGGCTATTCTCAATGCGCTGCCGCCATTCCGACGGGAAATCGGCTGACGGCCGGAGCAAGACGCTTCCTTTGTTGTCCATACTCGATCGTGAGCCCATGACGGGCTCAGAAGGAGAGCCACCGCCCTATGATCCGCCGTACCCTGCCTGTGATGTTCTCCCTGTTGTTCAGTGCGCCGTTGCTGGCCGGGCAACAGACGCTGTTCAGCTTCGTGCGCCCCGCCGCGGTGGTCAACGTGACCACCCAGGACGCTGCGATGCCGCAGTACAACGCGGAGCAGACCGCCGAAGGCGAGGTGTTGCGGCGGGTGGTGTTCAATCCGGTGGCGCAACCGGCCTTGCGCCTGGCACCGCCCAGTGGCGCCTGGGACTGGTCGGCCGGGCAGGCCCTGACACTGCGCCTGCAAAGCGGCATGGACTGGGCGCTGACCGTCGACGTGGCGGTGCAGAGCAGCGATGGGCGAACCCTCACCAGCCGTATCGACTTGCCGGCAGGGCCGGCGCAGACGGTGATGATTCCGCTCAAGGCCAGCTCGCCGCTCAGCCAAGGCATGCGTGCCGGCCCGCCGATGCCATGGGCCCACGAAGGCCAGCGCCTGCTGCTGACCAGCAGTGCAGGCGAGGTGGACCTCAAGCAAGTCACCTCGGTCAGCCTGAGCATCCCCAACCCCAAAGTGGCGCAGAGCCTGTTGATCGAGAAGGTCGGCCTGCAGGACGACGACCAGGCGTTCAAAGCCGCTTACAGCGAGCTGATCGACGGCTATGGCCAGTCCACCCGTGGGCGCTGGCCGGAAAAGATCGTCGGCGACGACCAGCTCAAGGCTGCCGACAGCCGCGAGCAGGCGCAGCTGAAAAGCTGGCTGGGCGAGCGCGACAAGCTCGGCCTGGACGCCTATGGCGGCCTGCTGGCGGGGCCAGCCTTCGAGGCCAAGGGCTTCTTCCGTACCGAAAAACGCGACGGACGCTGGTACCTGGTGACGCCCGACGGGCACCCGTTCTATTCCCTGGGCGTCAATGCCGTCGCCGCCGATGGTGGGCGCACTTACGTCGCCGGTCGCGAAAGCATGTTCAAGGCACTGCCGGCTGATGGCGAGGCACTGGCGGCGTTCTATGGCGAAGGCAACAACGATGATGGCAACACCTCGTCCCAGGGGCGCCAGTTCAAGCAGGGGCGCTGGTTCGATTTCTATGCGGCCAACCTGCAGCGTACCTACGGCAAACCCTGCTCGGCGTCGCCCGAACCGGCCTGCCCGCCACTGGCCCTGGACCTGCCGCGCTGGCAGGCGCACACCCTCGACCGCCTGCAAGCCTGGGGCTTCAATACCCTGGGCAACTGGAGCGACCCAGGCTTTGCCCAGGCCAAGCGCATGCCGTACACGCTGCCACTGTCGATCGTCGGCGACTACGCCAGCATCAGCACCGGCATGGACTGGTGGGGGCGCATGCCAGACCCGTTCGACCCGCGTTTCGCCATGGCCACCGAGCGCGCCGTGGCCATCGCCGCCCGTGACCACCGTGACGACCCGTGGCTGATCGGCTACTTCGCCGACAACGAACTTGCCTGGGCCGCACCCGGTGACGACCCGAGGGCCCGCTATGGGTTGGCCTACGGCACCCTGCGCTTGACCACCGATGTACCGGCCAAGCGCGCGTTTCTCAAGCAACTGCGTGACAAGTACCGCAACCAGGAAGGGCTGTCGAAAGCCTGGGGCATCGAGCTGAGCGCCTGGGAGCTGATGGAAGACCCCGGCTTCGAGGCACCGCTGCCGGACCCTGCACACCCGGAAATCGAGCGCGACTACCAGTACTTCCAACAGGTGTTCGCCCAGACCTACTTCAAGACCATTGCCGATTCACTGAAGTGGCATGCCCCCAATCACCTGCTACTGGGCGGTCGCTTCGCCGTGAGCACGCCGGAAGCGGTCAAGGCCTGCGCCGAGTTCTGCGACGTGCTCAGCTTCAACTTCTATACCCTCAAGCCCGAAGACGGTTATGACTTCGCCAGGCTGGCCGAGCTGGACAAGCCGGTGCTGGTATCGGAATTCCAGTTCGGCTCCCGCGACCGTGGCCCGTTCTGGCCCGGCCCGCTGGAAGTGGCCCGCGAAGAAGACCGTGGCCCGGCCTACGGCAACTTCCTCAAGGCGGCCCTGGCCCAGCCGATGATCGTCGGCGCCCATTGGTTCCAGTACCTCGACCAACCGGCCAGCGGGCGACTGCTGGATGGCGAAAATGGCCATCTGGGGTTGGTGGCCATCACCGATGTGGCCTATCCAGGCTTTGTCGAGGCGGTGCGCCGCAGCAACCTGCAAGCCGTTGGTCAGTTGCGCAAGGCCCTCGACAAACCCGCGCAGTGACCGCCCTGCGCGCCTCGAATATCAGTTTTTCCTTGCGACCACCCGGCCACATTCAGTAGGCAAAAGGGCCAACTACTGAAACAATGCACGCCTTTTTCAGCAAGGTCGTACGGAGAACAGGCGGGTGCAGATTCAGGGCCACTATGAGCTGAAGTTCGAGGCGGTGCGTGAAGCCTTCGCCGCGTTGTTCGAGGATCCCCAGGAGCGTGGTGCGGCGCTGTGCATCCAGGTCGGCGGCGAGACCGTGGTCGACCTGTGGGCCGGCAGTGCCGACAAGGACGGCCGCGAGGCCTGGCACAGCGACACCATCGCCAACCTGTTTTCCTGCACCAAGACCTTCACCGCCGTCACCGCCCTGCAACTGGTGGGCGAGGGCAAGCTGGCGCTGGATGCGCCGGTTGCGCGTTACTGGCCGGAATTCGCCCAGGCCGGCAAGGAGCAGGTCACCCTGCGCCAGCTGCTCAGCCACCGCGCCGGCCTGCCGGCCATTCGTGAACTGTTGCCAGCCGAGGCGCTGTACGACTGGCAGGCGATGGTCGACGCGCTGGCCGCCGAGGCACCCTGGTGGGCTCCAGGCACCGAGCATGGTTATGCCGCGATCACCTATGGCTGGCTGATCGGTGAGCTGATCCGCCGCGCCGATGGCCGTGGGCCGGGCGAGTCGATTGTCGCGCGCACCGCCAGGCCGCTGGGCCTGGATTTCCATGTGGGCCTGGCGGACGAAGAATTCCACCGCGTGGCGCACATCGCCCGCGGCAAGGGCAACCCGGGCGATGCTGCGGCCCAGCGCCTGTTGCAGGTGACCATGCGCGAACCCGAAGCGCTGTCGACCCGTGCTTTCACCAACCCGCCGGCGATCCTCACCAGCACCAACAAGCCGGAATGGCGGCGCATGCAGCAACCGGCGGCCAATGGCCACGGCAACGCACGCAGCCTGGCGGGGTTCTACGCCGGCCTGCTCGATGGCAGCCTGCTGGAATCCGAACTGCTCGACGAGCTGACCCGCGAACACAGCCTTGGCCAGGACCGCACTCTGTTGACCCAGACCCGCTTTGGCCTGGGCTGCATGCTTGACCAGCCCCAGGTGGCCAACGCCACCTTCGGCCTCGGCGCCCGGGCATTCGGGCATCCGGGGGCAGGTGGCTCGGTCGGCTTTGCCGACCCCGAACACGACGTGGCCTTCGGCTTCGTCACCAATACGCTGGGCCCGTACGTGCTGATGGACCCGCGCGCGCAAAAACTGGTACGTGTGCTTGCCGGCTGCCTTTGATCGGGTGGTGCGAGTATTGCCCCGGCCCTTTGACTATCCTCAGTGCCAACGCCTGAAAGGTGTGGGTAGAATTTCTTTCAATTTCATGGTGTATCGCTGATGTCTTCACATAAAACCTTAGCACTCGCCCTGTGCCTGACCATGACTGGCTGCGCCAGCCATTCGCAGGACAGTTCGAAAGACGGCGGCTTGAACTGGTGGCCCTTCGGTTCGGATAAGGTCGCCGACAAGGAAGTGAAAGCGGCCGTGACCGAAAACGTCGCCAAGGCCGACGCCAAGTCCGAGAGCGGCAGCCGCTGGTGGTGGCCATTCGGTGGCGACGAGAAAACCACGCAAGCGGCGGCCGTGCCAAAGATCGACCACAAGGCCACCCAGGCCTGGCTCGACCAGTACGAACCCAAGGTGCGCGAAGCCATCAAGGGCAGCAAATTCGAGCTGGAGCGCCGTGAAGACCTGCTGGCGGTGACCATCCCGGTCGACGGCTCCTATAACCCGGATCGCCCGAACATGCTGCTGCCGGTGACCCTGAGCCCGATCACCCAAGTGGCCAAGGCCATCGAGGCCGACAGCAAGACCGCTATCCTCATCCTCGGCCATGGCGACAGCAGTGGCGCCACCGCCGCCACCCAGAAGCTGAGCCTCGAGCGTGCCGCTTCGGTGTCGGCGATTTTCCGTCTCAGCGGCCTGCAACGTGATCGCCTGATGCTCAAAGGCATGGGCTCGGTCATGCCGCGTGCCGCCAACGACAGCGCCCCGGGCCGTGCCCTGAACCGCCGTGTCGAACTGCTGCTGACCCCTAAGGACACCATGGTCGCCCTGTTGGCCAAGTACCAGCAGGCAGCGCCTGCGCCAGCCGCGGCGCCGATGGTTGCGGTGCAGGACACCAAGGCACCGGCAGCCAAGGCCGCAGCCGCCAAACCGGCCGCCAAGCCAGCGGCGAAAAAACCAGCCGCCAAAGCCAAGGCTCCGGCCAAGGCTACTGCAGCTGCGAAAAAGAAAGCCGCTCCGGCCAAACCTGCCGCGAAGAAGGCCAGTACCGACAAGAAAGTCGCCGCCAACAGCCCTGCGAAGACCAACTGATCGTCAAGGAAACGCAGCCATGACCCAATCCCTGGCCGATATGCGCCGCGACTACACCCGTGATGGCCTGGCCGAAGCCCAGGCGCCGGGTGAGCCGTTCGCGCTGTTCCACCAATGGTTCGCCGATGCGGTGAAAACCGAGCAGCTGCCGGTGGAAGCCAACGCCATGACCCTGGCCACTGTCGATGCCGACGGTCGCCCGCATTGCCGGGTGCTGTTGCTCAAGGCCCTCGATGCACAGGGTTTCACCTTCTTCACCAACTACGAAAGCGCCAAGGGCCAGCACATCGCGGCCAGGCCGTTTGCGGCCATGACCTTCTTCTGGCCGGCGCTGGAACGTCAGGTGCGGATCGAGGGGCGGGTGGAAAAGGTCACGGCCAAGGAGTCGGACGATTACTACCAGGTGCGCCCGCTGGGCAGCCGCCTGGGGGCCTGGGCGTCGCCGCAGAGCCGGGTGATCGCTGATCGCGAGGAACTGGAGGGGCTGGTCAAGGCCACCGAGGCGCGCTTCTCCGATGCGCAACCCCATTGCCCCGAGCACTGGGGTGGCTATCGCTTGCTGCCGGAGCGCATCGAGTTCTGGCAGGGCCGCGCCAGCCGGTTGCATGATCGCCTGAACTATCGGCTGGTGGATGGCCAGTGGCAGCGTGAGCGCCTGGCACCTTAACTCTTGAACGCGGTGGCCTCGCTCTCCAGCCAGGCCGCCAGCGCTTTGCGTTTGATCTTTTCTGCCCGCGCCCGCTCCAGCAACTGGAGCATGAATGCCTGCTTCGCCGGATCCTGCCCGGCCAGCGAAAGCGCCAGGTCACGGTCCATCCAGCGCCTCATGCGCAGATACAGCCAGCCGTGAAAGTACAGGCCGGCGACAGTCGTCACCACGACGATGAAGTAATCCATGGCTATCCTTGGTCCAACCCGAGTGCCCCGTGTACAGCCGATGGTGGCTGTACCTGAGCTGAATGGGAACAAATTTATAACGGCTGCGCCGTGACACCCGTCAAGGCGAGGCGTCTAATGAGCACCTGAAACTTTTGGAGATTGTCCTCATGCGTAAATCCGTTTTGCTGGTGGCGAGCTTCACCACCATGGCGTTGTTGCTGGGCGGCTGCCAGTCGTCGCTGACCGGTGACAGCTACTCCCGTGATGAGGCCCGCCGCGTGCAGACCGTGCGCATGGGCACCATCGAATCGCTGCGTCCTGTGAAGATCGAAGGCACCAAGACGCCAATCGGTGGTGGTGCCGGCGCCATTGTCGGTGGTGTTGCCGGCAGCGCGGTTGGCGGTGGCCGTGGCAGCATCGTTGCCGCTGTGATCGGTGCCGTGGCCGGTGGCCTGGCCGGTTCCGCCGCCGAAGAGGGCCTGACCCGCACCCAGGGCGTCGAGATCACCGTGCGTGAAGACGACGGCAGCATGCGCGCCTATGTGCAGCAGGTGCAGCAGAACGAAATCTTCCGCGTTGGCGAGCGTGTGCGCATCATGACCGTCGATGGCACCAGCCGCGTCACGCACTGATCGCAAGACAAAAGAAACCCCGACACGGTTTTGCCGGTCGGGGTTTCTTTTTGCCTGCTGGATTCAGCGGGCAGCGGCTTTGCGGCTTGCCATGGCCGTGATCAGGTAACCGACCACGGCGGCGAAGAACGAACCGGTGAGGATGCCCATGCGGTCCATGCCCGCATAGTCGCTGCTACCCGGTGCGAAGGCCAGGGAGCCGACGAACAGGCTCATGGTGAAGCCGATGCCGCAGAGGATCGCCACCCCGAGCACCTGCCCCCAGTTGGCCTCGGCCGGCAGTGCGGCCAGGCGCAGCTTGACGGCAATCCAGGTCAGGCCGAACACCCCGACCGTCTTGCCAGCGAGCAGGCCGAGCGCGATGCCCATGGGGACCGGGTGGGTAAAGCTTTCCGGGGTGACACCGGCCAGCGAGACGCCGGCGTTGGCAAAGGCGAACAGCGGCAGGATGGCGTAGGCGACCCAGGGGTGCAACGCGTGTTCCAGGCTCAGCAACGGCGAGGTTTCGGCGTGCTTGGTACGCAGCGGGATGCACAGGGCCAGGGCCACACCCGCAAGCGTGGCATGCACACCGCTCTTGAGCACGCAGACCCAGAGAATCAGGCCGATCACCAGGTAAGGGCCAAGCTTTACTACCCCCATGCGATTCATGGCGAGCAATGCGATCAGGCAGGCGCCGGCCAGCATCAGCGACAGGCTGGACAGCGTGCCGGAATAGAACAGGGCGATGATGATGATCGCGCCCAGGTCGTCGATGATCGCCAGGGTCATCAGGAACAGCTTCAGCGACACCGGCACACGCTTGCCCAGCAACGCGAGCACACCAAGCGCGAAGGCAATGTCGGTGGCGGTAGGGATTGCCCAACCGGCCACGGCAGCCGGGTTATCGCGGTTGATGAACCAGTAGATCAGCGCCGGCACCAGCATGCCGCCGATGGCGGCAGTGGCGGGCAGGATCACCTGCGAAGGCTTGGACAGGTGGCCGTCGACCACCTCGCGCTTGACCTCAAGGCCGATGAGCAGGAAGAACAGCGCCATCAGGCCATCGTTGATCCACAGCAGCAGTGGCTTGGCGATCTCGAGGGCGCCGACCTGGACGGCGACCGGTACTTCGAGCAGGCCGTTGTACAGATAGGAAAGCGGCGAATTGTTGATGATCAGGGCCAGCACGGCGGCGGCGATCAGCAGCAGGCCGCTGGCGGCTTCCAATTGGAAGAAACGAGCGAAGAGGCTACGCACGGGTGAGGGCTCTCCAAATAGCTGGATTGAAACGGGCGTACACCCTAGCGTGTGGGGATATGCTTTAAAACAAAAATTATATTCGTTTTAGTTATAAGGTGTTACGGGTACGACTGGGCAAGCCTAGACGGCAATGCGGAGCAGGGCAGGAAGGTAATTCTCAGGGAAGAGCCGGAAAAATCCGAGAGTGACCGCAGGCCTGTGCCGTCAAGGCGACACAGGCCTGTCGAACGGTCAGTCGTTCAGGCCCAGCATGTCCCGTGCTACGGCTTCGGCGATGCGGATGCCATCGACCCCGGCGGACAGGATGCCGCCGGCGTAGCCCGCGCCTTCACCTGCCGGGAACAGGCCCTTGAGGTTCAGGCTCTGGAAGCTGTCGTCACGGGTGATGCGCAACGGCGAGGAGGTGCGCGTTTCGATCCCGGTCAGCACTGCGTCATGCAGGCTGTAGCCCTTGATCTGGCGCTCGAAGGCCGGCAGTGCCTCGCGGATGGCTTCGATGGCGAACGCCGGCAGGCTTGCCGCCAGGTCACAGAGGGTGACACCCGGCTTGTACGAAGGCTCGACGCTGCCCAGCGCCGTGGACGCACGGCCGGCCACGAAGTCACCTACCAACTGCGCCGGTGCCTGGTAGTTGCTGCCGCCCATCACGTAGGCGTGGGATTCCAGGCGCTCCTGGAGTTCGATGCCGGCCAGCGGGCTGCCCGGGTAATCGCGCTCCGGGTCGATGCCGACGACCAGGCCCGAGTTGGCGTTGCGCTCGTTGCGCGAGTACTGGCTCATGCCGTTGGTGACCACGCGGCCCGGCTCGCTGGTGGCGGCGACCACGGTGCCGCCCGGGCACATGCAGAAGCTGTAGACCGAGCGACCGTTCTTGGCGTGGTACACCAGCTTGTAGTCGGCAGCACCCAGCTTCGGATGGCCGGCATACTTGCCCAGGCGCGCCTTGTCGATCAGCGACTGTGGATGCTCGATGCGGAAACCGACCGAGAACGGCTTGGCCTCCATGAACACGCCCTTGGCGTGAAGCATGCGGAAGGTGTCGCGGGCGCTGTGGCCCAGGGCCAGGACCACATGGCGCGACAGCAGCTGCTCGCCGTTCTGCAGGACCACGCCGGTCAGTTGCTCGCCATCGACCAGCAGGTCGGTGACCTTCTGCTCGAAGCGCACTTCGCCGCCCAGGCTGATGATCTCTTCACGCATCTTCTCGACCATGCTGGTCAGGCGGAAGGTACCGATGTGCGGTTTGTTGATGTAGAGGATTTCGTCCGGCGCGCCGGCCTTGACGAACTCTTCCAGGACCTTGCGGCCGTGGTGCTGCGGGTCCTTGATCTGGCTGTACAGCTTGCCGTCGGAGAAGGTCCCGGCGCCGCCTTCGCCGAACTGCACGTTGGACTCGGGGTTGAGCACGCTCTTGCGCCACAGGCCCCAGGTGTCCTTGGTGCGCTGGCGCACTTCCTTGCCACGCTCGAGGACGATCGGCTTGAAGCCCATCTGAGCCAGCAAAAGGCCGGCGAAGATGCCGCACGGGCCGAAGCCGACCACCACCGGGCGTTCCTGCACTGCCGGTGTGGCGTGGCCGACGAACTTGTAGCTGACGTCCGGGGCGATGCTGATTTTCGGATCGTCGGCGAACACCCGCAGCAGCTCGTCTTCGTTGCTGGTTTCGAGGTCGATGGTGTAGATGAACAGCAGCTCGCTGTTCTTCTTGCGCGCATCGTAGCTGCGCTTGAACAGGGTGAAACCGAGCAGTTGCTCATCCGTGATGCCCAGGCGCTGGACGATGGCTGCGCGCAGCTCGTCGTCGGAGTGGTCCAGGGGCAGCTTGAGTTCGGTGATTCGTAGCATGGCAGGGTCCAGTATCCCGGCCATGGGCGGCCGGCGGCTTTACACAAACCGCCAAGTATAAGCTGTTCGCCGCCCCGACTGGCAGGATAAAAGCACCCGGCGATCAGAGGTCGCGGGCACCGCCATAGTAAGCGCAGCCCTTCAGGGTTTTGCCGTCGATGCGCAGTTCGGCCTTGAGGTGGCGAATGGCGCCGGTGGCAACGTCGACGCAGCGCTGCGGTGCTACCCACAGCTCGACACGCTGGCCGTTGGCTTCGCTGGACAGGCTCAGGCCGCCACCGGGCAGCTCTTCTTCGAGGAACGGCAGCGGCAGCGGTTCCTGGCCGACGCGGTTGAGCACCATGCCTTTGCCGCTGGCCTTGATGTCCCAGTCCGGCTCGTGGCCGCCGGCGCGCAGGGTCAGTTGCTTGAAGTTGGGGTCTTCGCAACCGCGGGCGGTGGGTTCCAGGCGGTACAGGCGGGTGACGTCGATCTGGCCGTCGCTGCCGGCCTGCTTGCTGCCGGTCAGGCGGCCGCGCAGGTCGCTGAACAGTTTGTCCTTGGAGTCTTTGGCCAGGTTGGCGGCTTCCTGCAGGATCGCGGTGCTGCCAGCGTCATTGATGACGAACTGACGGGCTTCGTTGCAGGGTTTGAACAGCAGATGGCCACCGCCGGCGCTAAGTTCGCCCTGCATGCGCGTGGTGCCGAGGTTCGGGTCGGCCGGTTTTTCGGCCAGCACCTGGCAACCGGCGAACAGGGGCAGCAGGGCGGCGAGCAACAGGGGAGGGGTGAGGCGCATCGGGCGGGCTCCGGGGAACTGTGCAAAAGAGCTGGCCACGTTACTCAGGGTGGGCGGGGATCACAAGGGCCTCATCGGGGGGGGGGGGGACGTATCCCCCGTAGGGGAGGGGGTGGGAGGGGGGGGGCCGAACGAAAGAC
>NZ_JBMOWQ010000219.1:0-5978 GCF_049310485.1 Pseudomonas sp. GZD-209 | reverse complement strand
GATGGGAGCCGTCTTTCGTCGCGGGTGGGGTTTGGGGGGTGTTTTCCTCCCCCCCGCGATAAGGCCCGCACAGACACAAGAAAAAAGGGCCCGAAGGCCCTTTGATCATTCAACCCCCGAGGTACGCGTCACGCACCTTCGGATCGGTCAGCAGCGCTTCACCGGTACCCTGCATCACCACCTTGCCGTTCTCCAGCACATAGGCGCGGTCGGCGATCTTCAGCGCCTGGTTGGCGTTCTGCTCCACCAGGAACACCGTCACGCCATCACGGCGCAGCTGTTCGATGATGTCGAAGATCTGCTGGATGATGATCGGCGCCAGGCCCAGCGAAGGCTCGTCGAGCAGCAACAGCTTGGGCTTGCTCATCAGTGCACGGCCGATGGCCAGCATCTGCTGTTCGCCACCGGACATGGTGCCGCCGCGCTGGTTATAGCGCTCCTTCAGGCGCGGGAACAGCTGCAGGACTTTATCCAGCTGCTCCTGGTAGTCGCCCTTGTCGGTGAAGAAACCGCCCATGGCCAGGTTTTCCTCGACGGTCAGGCGCGAGAACACGCGGCGGCCTTCCGGCACCACCGCGATGCTCTTGCGCATGATGTGCGAGGAGGATTGGCCGACCAGCTCTTCACCCAGGTACTTGATGCTGCCGCTATGGGCCTGGGGCGAACCGCAGAGGGTCATCAGCAGCGTCGACTTGCCGGCGCCGTTGGCGCCGATCAGGGTGACGATTTCGCCCTGGTTGATCTCTACGTTGACGCTGTGCAGCGCCTGGATCTTGCCGTAGAAGGTGGAAACGTTCTCGAACTTCAGCATTTACGCCTCCCCCAGGTAGGCCTTGATCACATCAGGGTTGCCGCGAATCTCTTCCGGCGTGCCATCGGCCAGGGGGGTGCCCTGGTTGATGACCACGATGTGGTCGGAAATGCTCATCACCAATTTCATGTCGTGCTCGATCAGCAGCACGGTCACGTTGTGGGATTCACGCAGGTAGCTGATGAGCGCCTTGAGGTCTTCGGTTTCCTTGGGGTTCAGGCCGGCGGCCGGTTCGTCGAGCATGATGATCCGTGGCTGGGTCATCATGCAGCGGGCGATTTCCAGGCGCCGCTGCTGGCCATAGGCGAGGGTGCCGGCGGTACGGTTGGCGAACTCGGTCAGGTTGACCTTCTCCAGCCAGTACTGCGCGCGTTCCATGGCCTCCTTTTCGCTGCGGCGGAAGCTCGGGGTCTTGAACAGGCCGGCGAAGAAGTTGGTGTTGAGGTGGCGGTGCTGGGCGATCAGCAGGTTCTCCAGCGCGGTCATTTCCTTGAACAGGCGCACGTTCTGGAAGGTCCGCACCACGCCCTTGCGGGCGATCTGATGGCCGGCCAGGCCCTGGATGGGCTGGCCGTCGAGCAGGATGGTGCCGCCGCTGGGTTTGTAGAAGCCGGTCAGGCAGTTGAACACGGTGGTCTTGCCGGCGCCGTTCGGGCCGATCAATGCCACCACCTGTTTCTCCTTGACGGTCAGGCCTACGCCGTTGACCGCCAACAAGCCGCCGAAGCGCATGCTCAGGCCGCTGACTTGCAGAATTTCGCGGCTCATCGAGGCAGCTCCAGGTGAGGACGTTGCATGGGCAGCAGGCCCTGCGGACGCCAGATCATCATCAACACCATCAGCGCACCGAACATCAGCATCCGGTATTCGCTGAACTCACGCATCATCTCCGGCAGCAGGATCATCACGATGGCCGCGAGAATCACGCCCAACTGCGAACCCATGCCACCCAGCACGACGATGGCGAGGATGATCGCCGACTCGATGAAAGTGAACGACTCTGGTGTCACCAGCCCTTGGCGGGCGGCGAAGAAGCTGCCGGCGAAACCGGCGAAGCAGGCACCCAGGGTGAATGCCGAGAGCTTGATCACGGTGGGGTTCAGGCCCAGCGCACGGCAGGCGATCTCGTCTTCACGCAGCGCTTCCCAGGCACGGCCGATCGGCATGCGCAGCAGGCGGTTGATGACGAACAGCGCCAGCAGGGCCAGCAGCAGGGCGACCAGATAGAGGAAGATGACCTTGTTGATCGAGTTGTATTCCAGCCCGAAGAACTCGTGGAAGGTCTGCATCCCCTCGGCGGCCTTGCGTTCGAAGGTCAGGCCAAAGAACTCGGGCTTGGGAATGTTGCTGATGCCGTTGGGGCCGCCGGTCCAGTCGGTGAGGTTACGCAGGAACAGGCGAATGATCTCGCCGAAGCCCAGCGTGACGATCGCCAGGTAGTCGCCGCGCAGGCGCAGCACCGGGAAACCGAGCAGGAAGCCGAAGGTGGCGGCCATCAGGCCGGCGATCGGCAGGCACACCCAGAAGCTCCAGCCCAGGTAGTGCGAGAGCATCGCGTAGCTGTAGGCGCCGACGGCGTAGAAACCGACATAACCCAGGTCGAGCAGGCCCGCCAGGCCGACCACGATGTTCAGGCCCAGGCCCAGCAACACGTAGATCAGGATCAGGGTGGCGATGTCGACCGCGCCGCGCGAGCCGAAGAATGGCCAGATCAGGGCGGCGACGATCAGGCCGATGATCACCCAGCGCTGGGTTTTCGGCAGGGTGAGGAAGTTGCTCACCGACGGCGGCACCAGCTTGCGGTCCGAGCGGCGGCCCATCACCGCACTCCACTGCTTGTCGAACAGCACGCGCAGGAACATCAGTACCGAACACGCGGCAATGATGCTGATGGTGAACGAGCCCTGGCTGTGAACGATCAGGCTGATGCCATCGATGCTCAGTTTCAGGCCCAGTACCGGGAAGGCCACGGCCCAGACCAGCAAGGCGCTGAAGAACGCCTGTTTGAGATTTCTGTTCATACTTTTTCAACCTCCGGGCGGCCCAGGATACCGGTCGGCCGGAACAGCAGGACAAGAACCAAAAGACCGAATGCCACCACGTCCTTGTACTGGTCGCCGAAGATGTCGGCGCCGAACGCTTCGGCCACGCCCAGCACCAGCCCGCCGAGCATGGCGCCCGGAATGCTGCCGATGCCGCCCAGTACCGCCGCGGTGAAGGCCTTCAGGCCCACCAGGAAACCGGCGTTGGGGTTGATCACTCCGTACTGCATGCTCAGCAGTACGGCCGCCACCGCCGCCAGCGCGGCACCGATGACGAAGGTCAGGGCGATGATGTTGTTGGTGTTGATACCCAGCAGGTTGGCCATCTTGATGTCCTCGGCGCAGGCGCGGCAGGCGCGGCCCAGGCGAGAACGGGAGATGAACAGGGTCAGGCAGGTCATGGCCACCAGGGTGACCACGAACACCAGGATCTGCATGTAGCTGATCAGGACTTCTTCCGCGCCGCCCGGCCCGAACGAGAAGCTCCCGGGGATCAGGTTGGGGATGGATTTGTCCTTGGAGTCCTGGGACAGCAACACGGTGTTCTGCAGGAAGATTGACATGCCGATGGCGGAGATCAGCGGGATCAGCCGGTTGCTGTTGCGCAGCGGCCGGTAGGCGACCCGTTCGATGCTGTAGCCGTAGGCACTGGTGACGCAGATGGTGGCGACGAAGGCCACGGTCATCAGGATCGGCAGCGAATGGATACCCATCATGGCCAGCCCGGCAAGGGCGATGAAGGCCACGTAGGAACCGATCATGTACACCTCGCCGTGGGCGAAGTTGATCATGCCGATGATGCCGTACACCATCGTGTAACCGATGGCGATCAGGGCATAGGTACTGCCGATGGTCAGTCCGTTAACCAGTTGTTGTAGGAAATGGTAGATCTCAGGCATTACAGCGCTCCTAAAAACCTGATTTGCATTTCACTGGTGGGGGATGACCCCGGCCCATGTTCTCGTGGTCTTCGCCACGTGATCTTTTGCGGGCACTGCCAGGAAACCGCGGGTGACGGTTTTAAGATTTTCAGGTGGACCAGCCCCCGGATCGCGGGAATCAGGCCCATAGAACCTCGTAAAACAAAGCCCACTGCTCGCACAGTGGGCTTCTCGGTCAGCTATTAGTCACGCAGTTACTGAGGAGAGACTTCGGTCTTCGGCTTGCCGAAGTGCCATTCGTAGACCACGAACTTGAAGTCTTTCAGGTCGCCCTTGGCGTCGTACGACAGGGTGCCGGTCGGGGTCTTGAAGGAGCCGGCGTGAATGGCGGCTGCCACCTTGTCGGTGTCTTCGGACTTGGCGGCTTCGATGCCCTTGGCGATCAGCTCAACGGCCGAATAGGCCGGGAACACGAACGGACCGCTCGGGTCCTTGCCGTCAGCCTTGATGGCGTCGACGATGGCCTTGTTCTCAGGATCGGTGTCGAACGACTTCGGCAGGGTCACCAGCAGGCCTTCGGAGGCGTTCTGGGCGATCTGCGAGATGGAGTCGTTACCCACGCCTTCCGGGCCCATGAACTTGGCTTTCAGGCCCTTTTCCTGTGCCTGGCGCAGGATCAGGCCCAGCTCTGGGTGGTAGCCGCCGTAGTAGACGAAGTCGACGTTGTTCTGCTTGAGCTTCTGGATGATCGAGGAGAAGTCCTTGTCACCGGCGTTCAGGCCTTCGAAGACGGCAACCTTGGTGCCTTTCTTCTCGAGGGTCTGCTTGACCGCGGTGGCGATGCCTTCACCGTACTGCTGCTTGTCGTGCAGTACCGCGACCACTTTCGGTTTGACGTGGTCGGCGATGTAGTTGCCGGCGGCCGGGCCCTGGGCGCTGTCCAGACCGATGGTGCGGAAGATCAGCTTGTAGCCACGGGCGGTGATTTCCGGCGAGGTGGCGGCCGGGGTGATCATGATCACGCCTTCGTCTTCGTAGATGTCGGACGCAGGCTGGGTGGAGCTGGAGCACAGGTGGCCGATCACGAACTTGACGCCGTCGTTGACCACTTTGTTGGCGACTGCAACGGCCTGTTTAGGGTCGCACGCGTCGTCGTATTCCTTGGCTTCAAGCATCTTGCCATCGACGCCGCCCTTGGCGTTGATGTCCTTGATGGCCTGTTTGGCGCCGATGAACTGCATGTCGCCGTATTGGGTGACCGGACCGGTCTTGGGGCCGGCGATACCGATCTTGATGGTATCGGCGGCAAACGAATGGCTGGCAACCCCGGCCAGAACCATTGCGGCGAACAGCTTGGAAATCTTGATCATAGTGCTCCACTCATTCTGTTGTAATTCTTATAGTCCTGGAGGCCAGGCCTACAGACCGGGCGGGATTTGCGGCTGGCTACGCCTAACCGCAACCCCACCTTCCCCCGGAACATGTCCCGGAACTGTACCGGTACAGTGTAGAGCGCTGTCCGAGCGCTTGAAAAGCGGGCGAAAAGCGTCTGTTTCCAGGGGTGTCGCCTGGTCGACATAAAGATACAGAAAAGCGCCATCACTTTGCCTGCACTCTCGGCCCGCCCCCACAAGTTCGCGCCGAATCGACCAAATTACGTATTTGAAACCGGGTTTTTCTGCAAAAATGCCGGCCTTTTTTCTTGGCCGATTTTTGCGCAGGTAAACCCATGACTGATCAAGTAAGCACCCTCTATGCCAAATTGCTCGGCGAGACCGCTGCCATCGAGTGGAAAGCCCTGGAACGTTTCTGGGCCAAGGGTGACCTTATTTGGGTCGACCCCAGCCTCGACCTGATCGCCGTTGCCGAGGCAATGGCCGAGAATCGCAGCGAGATCTTCGCCAAGTGGCGCAGTGATGGCACTGTGGCTGCGCTGTCGGCGGAGCAGGCGCTCGACCTGCAAACCCGCGATCCAGAGATCTGGGCGGTGGTCGTTTCGCCGTTCATCGTGATTCAGGAAAAGAAAGCGGAATAAGCACGCGCTTTTTTAGTGCGCAAAATCGCACAGACGCCTCGTGATGGTGCGCGTTGACGCTCACGTAAGGTGGAAGTAAGTAACAGTGGCGGGATGATTCGGCGGGGCGGTAACAGTTTACGGCATGCGTAATACACCGCCGAAATGATCGCGGGGGAAAAACCCCCCCACCAGACCGTGGGAGGGGGATTTCCCCACCCAGTATTTCC
>NZ_JBMOWQ010000218.1:0-5734 GCF_049310485.1 Pseudomonas sp. GZD-209 | reverse complement strand
AAGAGGCGTAGTGAGGAAAACCCCCCCCAAAAGGAGGTGTGTGCCGCCTCCCCCCCCCCGCGATGCGTTTCAGTAATCCACGCGCCCGGTATGGGTGTTCAACGAGATCACTCGGGTCTTGCCAATGCGGTGACGGTAGATCTCGCGCAGGTACTTCACCGCCTTCTTCACGCATTCGCGCGACAGGCGGATATCGTTGATCGAAACGAACCGGCTCTTGTCGTTGATCAGCTCGCGGTACTTCTTCTCGTACATCGGCTTGATCGCGTACCAGTTGGTGTCGAGGATCTTCGCCGGGTTCTCGAATTCGTTGAGCAGCTCGTCGATGCGGCCCTCGTCGAAGTGCTCGCTGGTGATGAATTCGAGGATGGCGTTGTCCATGGTGTCGTCGAAACGGTACGGATTGCGCGCAAAGCAACGTTTGATGAACGCCACGATCAGGGTCAGGAAATCGTCCGACAGGCACGGGCTCTTTGCAATCAACGTGGTCAGCGACAAGTTGGCCGAAGCACCGATCACCAGCGCGTAGCGCTTGAGCGTGGTGTTGGGGAACAGGCTGTTGAGGTGGGTCTTGAGCCGGTTCAGGTCCATGTACGACAGCTTGTAGTCCTTGGGCAGGGAGACGATCGACACCACCGACGAGCAGTTCTTGAAGAAGTGCAGGTCGTGCAGCGCCGCGGCGTCATAGCCCGAGGCCTGGTATTGCTCCAGCGCCGCGCGGTAGCGGCTCGACTCGATCGGCAGCAGGCTGATGCCTTCGATGGCCTGGGTCTGCTTGTTGAAGTGCGGCAGGTCGATGGAGCGGAAGAACAGGTCGTCGATATCCAGCCGCGGCTGCTCGCGCTCGAACACCTTGAACTTTTCCGAGCCGGCCGGGGGGATTTCCGGCACCACCGATTCGGCGTAGGCGATGGCCACGGGGCCGGCCAGACTCATGAACAGGTCGTTGGCATCCAGGCGGATGGTTTCGCCGATGTCGATGCCGGCGCGGCGGAAGTAGTTCTGGTCGTAGTCGGTGGTCACCGCCTGCGCGGTGAGGATGTTGAAGATCTGCTGGGAGATGTACTGGTTGGCGTGTTTCTCCATGGCGTTGACGTCGATGTTCTGGATCGTGCCGTCATCGCTTTCTTCGGCGTAGCGCATGATGTCGTTGGAGATCAGCATCATCGCGTTCCACGGGCGGATGCGGCCCATGACGCTGGCTTCGCTGCTGTCTTCGTTATCGAAGTTGTACGAGAAGTCCCATTCTTCCGAAAGATATTTGCACAGCAGGCGCCCGGCGTTGATGTGCAGGGCCTCGGACATCTCGCTGCGGTGGTCGGAGGCGTTGGGCAGCACGCAGATGCCACTGGTGAAGATCGGCTCGAACACGAACGAATGCCCGCTCTTGCCGTCGTTCTCGTCGGCCGGCTTGGTGTCGAAGGTCTTGTTCATGTAGGAGTACTGCTGGGCCAGGCCGAATTCCGAAGCCATGCCCGAGCCGGTGCCGCCGCCGGCGCTGAAGATGTAGAAATACAGGCGCGATTGGTTGGCCTTGATGCCACAGGAGTCGATCAGGTACGAGTGGATCAGCTTCCAGTCGGCGCTGGAGAAGCGCTGGGTATCCTTGTTGAGGATGATCTTGGCCAGGTACTGGCCGAGGATCGGCGCGTTACCGGCGCCACCGGCATGCACCTCGGACAGGTCCATGATCTTCATCTTGCTGTAGTCGCGCAGGAAACCGCCGCGCTCGCCCTTGCGCGAGAAGCGGATGCGCCCGGCGATGTCCTTGTCCAGATCGCCCAGCATCACCAGCGGCTCGACCAGAAATACCGGTTTCACGCCCTTGTTCTGTACCAGGCGCAGGTTCTGGCGGATCCAGCGCGCGGGGCTGTAACCACCTTCGCCCTTGAGGCGATCCTCGTTGTTGAATTCATTGAGGAAGAAGGTGCGGGCGTTGTACACAAGCTCCGCCACGTCCAGCGCAATGTTCGAGCCGCAACGGCCCAGGCCGATCAGGCACACCGACGGGAACTGCTGTTCCAGGCGCAGTTGGTCTTCGTCTTCCACGTGCAGGTTGCGCGGGAATACCAGGTCGCGCAGGCCGTCGAGGTTGTCGAGAATGCGCTGGATGTCCTGTTCGGTGAAGTAGAGGTACTGCTGCGCCGGTGTGCTGCGCGCCGCCGGCAGGTCTCGAGCACCGCTTGCGGTCAGCGAAGCGGGAAGGAGCGTCGACTCGGGGACCGCATTGGCAGAAGTGTTCGTAGAGGTCATAGTGCGCCGTTTGCCTGGGAGTGTGGGCTTCCCGGTGAAGCATGTCATAACGCTATCACGGAGAAATATCGCGACTTTATCAGTGCGTCTTTTTCTTGTGCGATAGGGGATTTCCCTAGCCCCTACATGGTTTTTTGCGAATCGCACCTGCACTGCATCGTCCGTTTGTCACGCTTCTTTAATCTTATGTCTGGAGTCGCTCATGAGTAGTGCGTTGCCTTCGCTGGGTTTTGCCGGGATTGGCCTGATGGGCCTGCCGATGTGTCGTCGCCTGTTGGCGGCCGGCTATCCGCTGACAGTGTGGAACCGTAGCCCGGACAAATGCGCCGAGCTGGTGGCCGCGGGTGCCCGCCTGGCCGCCAGCCCTGCCGAGCTGTGCCAGGGCACCGATGTGGTGCTGTTGTGCCTGGCCGACACGGCGGTGGTGCGCGAAGTGATGTTCGGTGAGCAGGGCATCGCCAAGGGTGGGCGCAGCGGCCAGTTGCTGGTGGACTTCTCCAGCCTTGAACCCACCGCCACGCGGGAGATGGCCGCGGAGCTGGCGGCCCTGTGCGGCATGGCCTGGCTGGATGCACCGGTGTCCGGCGGCACTCCAGGCGCCGAGGCCGGCACCCTGGCGATCATGGTCGGCGGCGAGGCGGATGACCTGGAGCGCGTTCGCCCGGTGTTGCTGACCCTCGGTCAGCGGGTGACGCACATGGGCGCGGTGGGGGCAGGGCAGGTGACCAAGGCGTGCAACCAGATGATCGTCGCCTGCAATGCGCTGGTGATCGCCGAGGTCGTGGCGCTGGCCGAACAGTCAGGGGTGGATGCGCGGCTGATCGCCGAAGCCCTGGCCGGTGGTTTCGCCGACTCGAAACCCTTGCAGATCCTTGCACCGCAAATGGCCGAGAGCCGTTTCGAACCGATCAAGTGGCATGTGCGCACCCTGCTCAAGGACCTGGATACCGCCGTTGGATTCTCCCGCGAGCAGGGCTCGGCGACGCCGCTCAGTGGCCTCGCCGCGCAATTGATGCGCCTGCATGGAAGCCAGGGCTATCTGCAAAAAGATCCGGCGACTCTGGTAGAGCTGTATCGCAACAAGGGGTGAGTACGCGGGCCTGGCGATCGAGCCGTTCGAGCACTGGGCGCAGCTCGGCCAGGGGGACCGGGCGGCTGAGCAGGTAGCCCTGCAGGTAGTCGCAGCCATGGGCGGCAAGGAATGCGCGCTGCTCTGGCGTCTCGACGCCCTCGGTCACCACCTCCAGGTGCAGCGTATGCGCCATCATGATGATCGCCTGGACGATTTCGCGGTCTTTCTGGTTGCCCGGTACGTCCTGAACGAACGAGCGATCGATCTTCAGCACGTCCAGCGGCAGGCGCTTGAGGTAGGCCAGCGATGAATAGCCCGTGCCGAAATCGTCGATCGACAGGGCCACGCCCTGGGCGCGGATGCGCTTGAGCAGGTTGACGGTGTGCTGGATGTCGCCCATCAGGGCATTTTCGGTGACCTCCAGCTCCAGTTGACGGGCGGCCAAGCCGGCCTGGAACAACGCCAGTTCCACTTCGGTGGCGAGCTCTTCGCGGCCGAGGGTGAGCGCCGAGCAGTTCACCGTTACCTTGAGCTCGTCATGGCCCTGGCGACCGAGCTGGGCCAGGTCTGCGCAGGCCCGGCGCAGCACCCACAGGTCCAGCTCGGCGATCAGCCCGTTGGCCTCGGCAATACCGATGAACCGGTCGGGGCCGAGCAGGCCATGTTGCGGGTGCTGCCAGCGCACCAGGGCTTCGAGCTTGGATACCCGGCCGCTGCGCAGGTCGAAGATCGGCTGGTAGTGCACGCACAACCCGCGTTCTTCGAACAGTGCCACGCGCAGTTCCTCTTCCAGTTGCAGCTCCAGGGTGGCGCGGGTCTTCAGGCCGTTGCTGAAGAAGTTCAGGCTGTTGCGCCCGCAGCCTTTGGACTGGTAAAGCGCAAGGTCGGCGTTCTTCAGCAACTCCTCGGTGCTCAGGCCATCGTCGGGGAAAATGCTGATGCCGATACTGGTGGTCATGACCATGCGCCGGCCCGCCAGGTCGATCGGCTCCTTCATGCGCAACATGATGCGCTGCGCCAGATGGCGGGCCTCGTCGCGGTTGTTGAGTGCGGTGACGATGCAGAATTCGTCGCCGCCGAAGCGCGACACCAGGTCGTGACCACGGGTCGCGGCCTTGATGTGCCCGGCGATCACCTTGAGCAGTTCGTCGCCGGCGGCATGGCCGAGGCTGTCGTTGATGCGCTTGAAGTGGTCGATGTCGAGGAACATCACCGCGAGCATGCTTTCACTGGCGGCATGCTCGGCCAGGCGTTCGGCGAACACCTGGTTGAAACCACGGCGGTTGACCAGGTTGGTCAACGCGTCATAGTGCGCGGCCTGTTGCAGTGACGCGCGGGCCTGGTCGAGCTGGCTGAGCAGCACGTTCACCCGGCGCAGGTCGTGCTCCTTGCTTTGCAGCTTCTTGTCGGACAGCGCTGCGCTGATGCTGCTGCCGCTGATCAGCAGGGTGATGAAGGCGATGGTCAGGGCCAGTTGCAGGCTGTTGTCGCCGGTGGTCAGGCGCAGGGCGGTCTCGCTGGGGATCACCAGGGTCATGGCGGCCATGCCGGTGAAGTGGGTCACGACAATGCCGCCGGCCATCAGCAGGCTGGCGCCGTATTTCATCAGCAGGTGCAAGGTGCCACTGCCCTGGCGAAAGTGCCGGGCCATCAGCAGGGCGACCAGGCTGGTGGCCACGGCGATGGCGATCGATGCCAGCAGCAGGGCCGTCTGGTAGTGCTGTTGGGCGCTGGTCTGCAGGGCGGCCATGCCGACGTAGTGCATGGTGCTGATACCGATGCCGATGAACAGCGCGGTCTGCAGATAGTGGTGCGGGCGCATTTCGGTACGGTCGAGGCCGTTCATCGCCAGCCAGGCGGCGAGCAGCGCAATCAGCAGGGACAGGCCGGTCAGGGCCGCGTCGTAGTGAATGTCCAGCGGTGCCTGGAAGGCCAGCATGCTGATGAAGTGCATCGCCCAGATACCACCGGCGAGGCAGCAGGCGCCCAGTATTCGCCATTGCCTGCGGGCCAGGCGGTCTTCGCAATGGCTTTGCCGCTCGGCCATGTCCAGAGTGGCGAAGCAGGCGATACTGGCCACGGCAAAGGCCAACAGCACCAGGTAGGGGTTGTGTCGGCAGTCGAGGATGATCTGCCCGGTCGTCGGTAATCCCGAGAACAATTGCAGTCCCAGCCACTCCATTGCAGGCCTCTTCGTCGAGTGCTCTCTGGTCCCCACGGTGCGCGGCTGGAGACTGTTCCTGCTGGAGTATAGGAAGCTGTATTTAAGCCTTCCTGATTAATGGCACTTTGATCTCTACCATTTGGATATGAAGGTGATAGCTGGAAGATCTAAATAGATAACGAAGGCTGAAACGATCGCGGGGCAAGCCCGCTCCCACAGATGCCCAAACGGGCTTGTGGGAGCGG
>NZ_JBMOWQ010000217.1:0-8019 GCF_049310485.1 Pseudomonas sp. GZD-209 | reverse complement strand
CCCCTCCCCTCTCCCCCCACCGCCCCGTTGATTGTAGGACCTTCTCCCCCCCCCGCGATGACCTCTATAGAGTTCAGCCGGCGACCAGTACCCGAATGGCCTCCAGGCGCAAGGCGGCCTTGTTCAGCGCGGCCATGCCGTCTTCGCGCTGCTGGCGCAGGGCGTCGATTTCGCTGTCGCGCACGCTCGGGTTGACGGCCTTGAGCGCTGTCAGGCGCGCCAGCTCTTCGTCAGCCTCGGCGGCCAGGCGTTGCTGTGCCTGGGCAACCCGCTCCTCATGGACCGGAATGACCTTGGCTTCACCCGCGCTGATGCGCTTGGCCAGGACATCACGCTGGGCCTGGACGAACTTGTTGGCGCTGGCCTTGGGCACGCTTTCAAGCTGGTCGTTGAGGGTTTCGAAGGCCACGCGCGGGCCCAGGTCGTTGCCATTGGCGTCGAGCAGGCAGCGCAGCGCCGCCGGTGGCAGGTAGCGGCCCATCTGCAGGCTGCGCGGGGCGACCACTTCGCTGACGTAGAGCAGCTCGAGCAGCACGGTGCCGGGCTTGAGCGCCTTGTTCTTGATCAGCGCCACGGCGGTGTTGCCCATCGAGCCGGACAGCACCAGGTCCATGCCGCCCTGCACCATCGGGTGCTCCCAGGTGAGGAACTGCATGTCCTCGCGCGACAGCGCCTGGGTGCGGTCGTAGGTGATGGTCACGCCTTCGTCGTCGCCCAGGGGGAAGCTGGCGTCGAGCATTTTCTCGCTCGGTTTGAGGACCAGGGCGTTCTCGGAATGGTCTTCGCTGTCGATGCCGAAGGCGTCGAACAGGGTTTCCATGTAGATCGGCAGGGCGAACTGGTCGTCCTGCTCGAGGATCGCCTCGACCAGCGCCTGGCCTTCGCCGGCACCACCGGAGTTGAGCTCCAGCAGGCGGTCGCGGCCGGTGTGCAGCTCGGCTTCCAGGCGCTCGCGCTCGGCGCGGGCTTCGCCGACCAGCTTGGTCCAGCCCTTGTCGTCGCCACCGGCCAGTTGCGCCAGCAGGCGCGGGCCGAACTGGTGCTGCAGGGCGTTGCCGGTCGGGCAGGTGTTGAGGAAGGCGTTGAGGCCTTCGTGGTACCACTGGAACAGGCGCTCCTGCGGGCTGTCCTGCAGGTACGGGATGTGCAGTTCGATGGTGTGCTTCTGGCCGATCCGGTCGAGGCGGCCGATGCGTTGCTCGAGCAGGTCCGGGTGCGCCGGCAGGTCGAACATCACCAGGTGGTGGGCGAACTGGAAGTTGCGGCCTTCACTGCCGATCTCGGAGCAGATCAGCACCTGGGCGCCGAATTCTTCGTCGGCGAAATAGGCGGCGGCGCGGTCGCGTTCGAGGATGCTCAAGCCTTCGTGGAATACCGTGGCCGGGATGCCGGAGCGCACGCGCAGGGCGTCTTCCAGGTCCATGGCGGTTTCGGCGTGGGCGCAGATCACCAGGACCTTGGTGCGCTTGAGCATCTTCAGGGTGTCGATCAACCAGTCGACGCGCGGGTCGAAGCGCCACCAGCGCTCGTCGTCGCCGGGCTCGCCCTGGGCCTGGAAGGCCACTTCCGGGTACAGCTCGGCACGCTCGCCGGATGGCAGCGCGGCATACGGCTCGGGGTTGGCCAGCGGGTAGGGGTGCAGCTGGCGCTCGGGGAAACCCTGGATCGCCGCGCGGGTGTTGCGGAACAGTACGCGGCCGGTGCCGTGACGGTCGAGCAGCTCGCGGATCAGGCGCGCGCTGGCCTGGCTGTCGCCATCGGTAACGGCGGCCAGCAGGGCTTCACCCTCGGCGCCCAGGAAGCCCTGGATAGTGGCGTGGGCTTTCGGCGACAGGCGGCCTTCGTCGAGCAGCTCCTGCACCGCCTCGGCCACCGGGCGATAGTTTTCGCTCTCGGCGCGGAACGCGGCCAGGTCGTGGAAACGGTTGGGGTCGAGCAGGCGCAGGCGGGCGAAGTGGCTGTCCTGGCCGAGTTGTTCAGGGGTGGCGGTAAGCAGCAGCACGGCCGGAACGACTTCGGCCAGTTGCTCGACCAGGGCGTATTCGGCGCTGGCCTGTTCTTCGTGCCAGACCAGGTGGTGAGCCTCGTCGACCACCATCAGGTCCCAACCGGCGGCGAACAGCGCGTCCTGGGCCTTTTCGTCGTCGACCAGCCATTCCAGGGCGACCAGCGCCAGCTGGGCGTCTTCGAACGGATTGGTGGCGTCGCTTTCGATGAAGCGCTCGGCGTCAAACAGGGCGACCTGCAGGTTGAAGCGGCGGCGCATTTCCACCAGCCACTGGTGCTGGAGGTTCTCCGGTACCAGGATCAGCACGCGGTTGGCGCGGCCGGACAACAGCTGGCGGTGGATCACCAGGCCCGCTTCGATGGTCTTGCCCAGGCCTACTTCGTCGGCCAGCAGCACGCGCGGGGCGATACGGTCGGCCACTTCGCGGGCGATGTGCAACTGGTGTGCGATGGGTTGGGCGCGCACGCCGCCCAGGCCCCACAGCGACGACAGCATCTGTTTGCTGGTGTGCTGCAGGGTGTTGTAGCGCAGGGAGAACCACGACAGCGGGTCGATCTGGCCGGCGAACAGGCGGTCACTGGCCAGGCGGAACTGGATGAAGTTCGACAGCTGGGTCTCGGGCAGCACATGTGCCTGGTTCTGGGCGTCGATGCCGTGGTAGATCAGCAGGCCGTCGATGACCTCGACTTCGCGCACGGTCAGCTTCCAGCCCTCGAAGTGGATGATCTGGTCGCCTGGCGAGAAGCGCACGCGGGTCAGCGGCGCGTTGCGTAGCGAGTACTGGCGGGTTTCCCCCGTCGCCGGGTAGAGCACGGTCAACAAGCGACCATCCTCGGCCAGGATGGTCCCAAGTCCGAGCTCTGCTTCGCTGTCGCTGAT
This sequence comes from Pseudomonas sp. GZD-209, assembly GCF_049310485.1. Taxonomy (NCBI): domain Bacteria; kingdom Pseudomonadati; phylum Pseudomonadota; class Gammaproteobacteria; order Pseudomonadales; family Pseudomonadaceae; genus Pseudomonas; species Pseudomonas sp. GZD-209. The sequence continues at coordinate 5,132 of NZ_JBMOWQ010000217.1, read as the reverse complement.
CCAGCGTTGCCCCGGTTGATACTGCTGCGCCATACTGCCTGAACTCCCGCGATGAAAAAGCCGAGTATGTTAACGGATCGGCTGCGCCAGACCAATGAATGTGAAGAGTCTAGCGCTTTCATCGACGAACACCGTCCCGTCACGAGGGCCAAGCGCCAACATGGCTGCCAAGCACCGCTGGTTGAACCTCTCCCTGGCCATTGGCAGTTTCACGCTGCTGGCCGCCTGTGAACAGAAAACCTTCGAAGTATTGCCGCCGATTCCGGTCGAGCAGTTGGAGGTGCTGGGCGTGCAGACCCCGATCAAGAGCGTGCACTTCCATGACCGCGAGGGCGAAGGCCTGCTGGTGCTGAGCCGGGTCGACGGCCAGGCCAGCGACCCGGATACCGAGGAGGAGGTCGACAAGGTGGTGCTCAAGGCCACGCTGTATGGCCGTGCCGCCAGCGCTGAGGTGTTCAAGCCGCGCTGGCAGATCGAGCAGGAAACCACCTGCGCCGGCCTGGACCTGGATGTCGACTTCTATACCGATGTCAGTGACGTCAGCGACCTGAACAAGGACGGCGTCGCCGAAGTGACCGTGGCCAGCCACGCGTTCTGCGGTGGTGGCATCGACCCGCACGATATCGCCATCGAGATGCGCGAAGGCCAGGCGGTGTACAGCATTACCGGGCAGTCGCTGATTACCCCGGCCGGTGAAGAACCCTTCGGTGGCGAGCGCGAAGACAGTGCCTCGCTGAAAAACGCCCCGCAGGTGCTGCGCGAGCATATGGACGCGGTCTGGCAGCAGGTCTACAAGCGGCCCTGGAGCGAAACCAGCGCGCCACCGGACGACGACCCTGACGGCGAAGACCAATAACAGCAGCCCGCCCCATGCCCGTGCGGCGTTGTGATGCGCCGCTCACCTTTGCCCACAGGCGTTCAAGGCGGCGTAGCGCCGGCCGACACAGTGGCTACAGGAGAACATTCCATGCTGCCGCCCATCATTCCGCTCAGCGCCGCCCCGGTGACCTCGCAACAGGACCCGGTCAAGCCGCCGCCGGCCATCCCGCCGGTGGTGCCGACACAACCGGCCGCCGGCGAAGGGACCATCGACCTCAAGCATCACCGTGACCCCGCGGAGCGCGCCCTGCTGATGCGCGAAGAACAGCGGCGCCAGCAGCAACAGCGCAACCAGGGGGACGCAGAGCAGCTTGTGGTCGTGCCCGGTGAGGAACTCAACGCCGACAACACCGTGCCCGTGTCGCCACTGGGCGAACGCACGCGCCAGGGGCTGCTGGTGGACATCGAAGTCTGAAGCGCGCCGAGGTCTTTTGCTGCAAAGCCTAGTCAGCGCTCATGCTTGCCTTCATCATGAGTGCCTCTGCTGTCCGTCGAGCCCGCCATGAGCCAAGACAATCTGATCGACTTCGGCGCTGAACGCGCCAAACGAATCCATGACCTCAAAGACAAGCGCCTGAACGACATGCGCCAGGCCTTCGAGCAGGCCATGCCGCTGGCCTCTGGGAAAAAGAAAAAGCCCAAGGGCAAACCCAAGAAGCGCTGAAACTTGATGCAGGTCAACCCTGCACCCGCCTCGCGTGCCCGGCCCCGGGCACCATTGACTCTGGTCAATTTCCCCCCGCCTGCCTTTGGTTACTGTGCACTCATCGGATGACGGCACACCAAGGGAGGGGCCGACATGTTCTTCGACAACGTGGTTATCGCCGGTGTGGTGACGGTCGGGCTGATGTTGGCCTTCTTTGCCGGTCTGGGCATTTTCATCTGGAAGGATGCGAACAAGCGCAAGCAGCGCTGATCCTTTCCGATTCACGAGCACGCAAGGCATTTAGGGCGACTTCGGTCGCCCATTTTTTTTGCCTCGAGTTTTCCCCTGCAGGAGCGGTTCATCTAGATGATTAGCTAGCTAATTAATCGTCTGCGCTTTATCCTTCCCCCAGTTGTCTATCGTTCTTCTCATACCCTCTGCTCCCGCAAGGTCCGATTCGTGCCCATCACCTTCCAGGCCCTGTTCGCCCCCAGCAGCCTAGCGCTCAAGTTCGCCATCAAGACCCTGCTTGGCGGTGGCCTGGCGTTGTGGCTGGCGATGCGCTGGGGCCTGGAGCAGCCGGCGTGGGCGCTGATGACTGCGTTTATCGTTGCCCAGCCGCTGTCGGGGATGGTGATCCAGAAGGGCCTGGCACGGTTGGCCGGCACGCTGGTCGGTACCTTCATGTCGGTAGTGTTCATCGGTGTGTTCGCCCAGACGCCCTGGCTGTTCCTGCTGACGCTGGCGCTGTGGCTGGCCCTGTGTACCGCTGCTTCGACCCAGCTGCGCAGCGCCTGGGCCTATGCCTTCGTGCTGGCCGGCTACACCGTGGCGATCATTGCGCTGCCGGCGATCGACCACCCGTTGCAGGTGTTCGACCAGGCGGTGGCGCGGTGTACCGAGATCTGCCTGGGCATCTGTTGCGCCACCGCCAGCAGTGCGCTGATCTGGCCCATGCGTGTCGAGCAGCAACTGGCAGGCCAGGCGCGGCAGGCCTGGCAGAACGGGCTGCAGGCGGCCAGCGCCATGCTGGGCGGTGAGGATGAAGCGCGCAAAGGGTTGCTGGAAAGCCTCGGGCGCATCGTCGCGATCGACGCCCAGCGCGAGCATGCCTGGTTCGAAGGCAGCCTCGGTCGCCAGCGGGCCAAGGCGATCCAGGGGCTGAGCCAGAAGCTGATGGTGTTGCTGCGCATTTCGCGCTCGGTGCGCCGGCAGTGGCGCCAGCTCGATGAGATCGAGGCCGGACACCTGGCGCCATGGCTTGATGAGGTGCGCACCCTGCTGGCCAGCCCCGAACAGGCCAGCCTGCTGGTGTTGCGCCAACGGGTGTGGGATGCCGCCCAGGACACGCGGATCAGCTCCGCCGAGCATTACTGCCTGGCGCGCCTGGCGTTGTTGCTGGACTACGCCATGGCGGCCACCCAGGCGCTCGCCGATGTGGAGCAGGGCCGGGCACCCAAGGAGCAGGTGCAAAGCCTGGCGGCGCACCGCGACCTGTCCTTGGCCCTGCTGTTCGGCTCACGCAGTGCCCTGGCGTTCCTGGTGATGAGCAGTTTCTGGCTGGCCACCGCCTGGCCCTCGGCGCCGGGCGGCCTGGTGCTGACTTGTGTGGTCTGCAGCCTGTTCGCCAGCCGCGAGAACGGCGCGCAGATCGGCCTGAGCTTCTTGCGTGGGATCTTGCTGGCGGTGCCGGCGGCGTTCCTGGTCGGGCAGATCCTGCTGCCGCAATGGAGCAGCTTCGCCATGCTCTGCCTGGGCATGGGCGTACCGCTGTTCCTTGGCGCACTGGGCATGGCCCATCCGCGCACCGGCGCTACCGCCACGTCCTATTGCCTGCACTTCATCGTGCTGGTGGCACCGCTCAATGCCATGCATTTCGATGTGGCGAGCATGCTCAACAGTGCGCTGGCCATGCTGATTGGCGTGAGCGCCGCGGTGCTGGCATTCCGCCTGCTGGTGCTGCGTCACCCGGCCTGGCTGGGCCGGCGCTTGCGTGCGGCGACCCAGGGCGACCTGGTGCGCCTGACCCGGCGCGAACTGCGCGGTGCCGACAGCTGGTTTGGCGGGCGCATGGCCGACCGCCTGATGCAACTGGCGCGGCATGCCAGTGAGTTGCCCCAGACCGAGCGCCAGCGTTGGGACGAGGGCCTGCACAGCCTGGATATCGGCGATGAGTTGGTGCACCTGCGTATGTGCCTGGCCGTGGCCCAGGCGCCCTTGGCCAACGCCGAGCGCCAGTACCTGCAGCAACTTGAGGCGGTCCTGGCGAGCGGACCGGCGCCGGGCCGAGGCGCGCGCCTGGATGCCGCCAGCGCAGAATTCATCGAAGCCCTGCAGGGTCAACCGCCCAGCGATGCGCTGCGCCTGGCCGAGGGCGCGGTACTGCAGTTGCGCAAGAGCTGGGGCAAATGGTGCCGTTGGCAGGAGGACGCCCATGGGGTTGCGTGAATGGGCGCTGGGTGGCGTGCTGCTCAGCCCGTTTCTGATTTATGTAGTGCTGGCGCTGCTGCTGACCGGGCTGCTGCGCTTTGTTGTGCAGGCCACGCCGCTGGGGCGCTGGATCTGGCACGAAGCGCTGTTCGATACGGCATTGTTCGTTTGTGTCCTGTACCTGGTGGTGCGTTCGCTAGGTCCTCTGTAAGGAGTAAGTCCATGCGTACAGCCGTACGTATCCTGGTCACCTTGTGTGTGGTGATCCTCGCTGTCTTCGCAGGCTTCAAGCTCTGGCAGTACTACATGCTCACGCCCTGGACCCGGGATGCCCGGGTGCGTGCCGATGTGGTGGTGATTGCCCCTGATGTGTCCGGCTGGGTGAGTGCGCTGAAGGTGCACGATAACCAGCAGGTCAAGGCCGGTGACCTGCTGATGACCATCGACCGCGAGCGCTTCCAGGCCGCCTTCGACCAGGCCTCTGCGGTGGTCGAGACCCGTACCCAGCAAGTGCGCCTGCGTGAGCGCGAAGCGGCGCGGCGCACGGCCCTGGGGCCGGAGGCGATCAGCGCCGAGCTGCGCGAGAACGCCCAGATCAATGCGGCCGTTGCCCGGGGCGAGCTGCACGAGGCCGAGGCCCAGCTGAAGGTGGCGAAGATCAACCTGGCCCGCAGCGAAGTGCGCGCGCCGCGCAGCGGGCACATCACCAACCTGCGCTTGGCGGAGGGCAACTTCGTCACTACCGGGCAATCGGTGATGGCGCTGGTGGACGATGCCACTTTCTATATTCAGGCGTACTTCGAGGAGACCAAGCTGCCGCGCATTCGCGTCGGCGACCCGGTCAAGGTGTGGCTGATGGGGGCGGGTGAGGCGATGAATGGGCATGTGCAAAGCATCAGCCGCGGCATCACCGACCGCAATTCGACGCCTGATGGGCAATTGCTGCCGGAGGTGGAGCCGACCTTCAACTGGGTGAGGCTGGCGCAGCGTATCCCGGTGCGGATACAGCTGGACCAGATCCCCGAGGGGTTGAGCCTGAGCGCAGGGATGACCGCAAGCGTGCAGGTGCGTGAGGATCAGGTCGAGCGGTAAACGCATCGGGGGCCAGGGGGGGGGGGGGGGGGGGGGAGGGGGAGGGGGGGGGGGGGAGGGGGGGGGGGGGGGGGTGGGGTGGGGG
>NZ_JBMOWQ010000216.1:0-10814 GCF_049310485.1 Pseudomonas sp. GZD-209 | reverse complement strand
CCCTCGCCCCCTCCCCGCCGGGGTGGTGGGTGGGGGGTGGTTCCCCCCCCCCCGCGATGGACCACTGCGTCAAGGCTGCTGCGCGGTCGCTGCCAGCACGATCTCGCGAATGCACACCTGCTGCGGCTGCTGGTACGCCCAGAGGATCGCGCCCGCCACATCCTCCGCTGCCAGCACCACGCCGCCCATGTCGTTGGCTTTCCATGCCTGATAATCGCGCTTGATGCCCTCGTCGGTGGTATGCCCGAGCAGCTCGGTTTCCACCGCGCCCGGTGCGATGGTCACTACCCGCACGTTGTGCGGCGCCAGTTCTTCGCGCAGGTTCTCCGACAGGCCGTGCACGGCAAACTTGCTGCCGACATAGGCCACATGGTTGGGGAAGGTCTTGCGTCCGGCCACGGAGCTGACGTTGATCAAGGTGCCGTGCCGACGCTCACGCATGCCGCCGACCAGCGCGTGCACGCCGTTGAGCAGGCCTTTGACGTTGATGTCGAACATGCGCTCCCACTGCTCCGGGTCCTGATCGTGCATTTGCCCCAGCAGCATCACCCCGGCATTGTTCACCAGCGCATCGGCCGGGCCATGCAAGGCCTCGGCCTCGTGTACGGCGGCCACCAGCGCCGCGCGGTCGCGGATATCCACGGCGCGGCACAGGCAGTTGGGCAGCGCCAGCGCCTGCAAGCGCTCCAGGCGCCGGGCGATCAGCAGCAGCGGGTGGCCGGCGGCAGCGAACAGGCGGGCAGTGGCGGCGCCGATGCCGGAACTGGCGCCGGTGATGATGATGAGGGGCTTGTGCATGATGGCCTCCGAGGCATAATCGTTTTCGATGGTCGAAATTCTAGGTAGTGCTGCAAACCTTGAAAAACGGCTTTTTTCTTTGGCTGGCATCGGTTTCAACTATGGATATCCGTCATCTCAAAGCGTTCATCGCGGTGTTCGAGGAGCGCAACATCACCATGGCCGCCCAGCGCCTGTGCGTGGCCCAGCCAACGCTGTCGGTGACCATTCGCCAATTGGAGGATGACCTGGGGGCCGAGCTGTTCGTACGCCAGGCCCGTGGCGTCGAGGTCACCGAGCAGGCCCGCGCACTGTATGCCCAGGCCTGTCGCATGGTGGCCGAGGCCGAGGCCCTGCGCCTGCGTTTTCGCCAGGGGCGCGAACAGGTGCCGCTGACGCTGGGGATCGAGGCGGATATCGCGCCAGCCCAGGTCGAGGCTTGTGTGCGCCTGGCCAACCAGGCGGTGGAGCGGCTGCAACTGACCTTGCTCGAAGGTTGCGCCGGCGATGCGCGGCTGGCCGACGAGGAGCAGCGCTGCGAGGACGAGTTGTTCCTGCCGTTATGGGAGGAGGCTTTCGTGCTGGTGTCGGCCACCGGTAGCCAGCCGGATGGACGTTGGATCAGTTGCCCACAGCACCCTTCTCACCAACGCCTGATGGCCGCTTATGGCGAAGGTGAGCAGGTGGGGCAGGCCGCTTCGCTGCAACAGGCACTGGCCATGGTGGCTGCCGGCCTGGGTACGGCGTGGCTGCCGCAGTCGTTGGCCGAACGCCACCCTGGGGTGTATTGGCAGCCAGGCCCCGGGCTGGCGCTGCGCCGCCGGATCGGCCTGTGCCTGACCCGCGAGGCCCTGGCGCTGCCGGCACTGGCCAGCCTGCACCAGGCACTGGGTGGCGATTAAAGGAACATACCGCCGGAAACTTCCAGGCGTTGCCCGGTGATCCAGCCGTTACCGTCTTCGAGTAGCAAAGCCACGGCCGCGCCGATGTCGTCGGGCACTCCGACCCGCCCCAAGGCGGTGTTGCCGGCGATGAAGTCGTTGACCTGCGGGTTGTCACGCACCACGCCACCGCCGAAATCGGTCTCGATGGCGCCCGGGGCAAGAATGTTGACACGAATGCCACGGGCACCCAGTTCCTTGGCCTGGTAGCGGGTCAGCACTTCCATCGCGCCTTTCATCGCCGCATAGGCGGCATAGCCGGGGAGGGCGAAGCGGGTCAGGCCGGTGGAGATGTTGACGATGCGCCCGCCATCGGCGAGCAACGGCAGCAAGCGTTGGGTCAGGAAGAACGGGCCCTTGAGCTGGATATTCAGCAACTGGTCGAACTGTGCTTCGCTGGTGTCGCTGAACGGTACGTTCAAGCCGATCCCGGCGTTGTTCACCAGGAAGTCCAGTTGCTGGCTGCCAAACTGCTGCTGCAGGGTGTCGCCCAGGCGCTCGACGAAGGCGGCGAAGCTCGAACTGTCACTGACATCCAGTTGCAGCATGGCGGCGCGTACACCGGCCGCTTGCAGAGTGGCGGCCACCGCCTGGGCCTCGTCGGCCTTGCTGTGGTAAGTGCCGATGATGTCGATGCCGCGGGCGGCCAGGTGTTGGGCGGTGTTGCGGCCCAGGCCGCGGCTGGCGCCAGTGATCAGGGCAATCTTGCGGGTCATGTCGGTTACCTCATGGGCGATGGCTGTTACGGACAGGTTATTGATCGGTCGATGGCTGTTAAATCCAGCGAAACCGGAAATACTGTTCGTCTTTTCAGGACAAATGAGGTGGCGGATGAACAAGCTGGAGCTCTTGCGCACATTCGTCCGGGTCAGCGAGCTGAGCAGCTTCACCCTGGCCGGCGACAGCCTGGGGCTGCCGCGTTCGACCGTCTCCGAGCAGGTGCGGGCGCTGGAGCAACTGCTCGGCACGCGCTTGTTCAACCGCACCACGCGCCGGGTGCAGGCCACCCAGGATGGGGTGCTGCTATACGAGCGCAGCAAGGACCTGTTGTCGGGGATGGACGAGATCGAAAGCCTGTTCCGCGCCGACGACGCCGAGCTTGCCGGCTGCCTGCGCATCGACTTGCCGACCATGATGGCGCGGCGGGTCATCGTGCCGGCTTTGCCACAGTTCCTTGAGCGCTATCCACGGCTTGAAGTGGAGATCAGTTGTACCGACCGCCAGGTGGATCTGCTGCGCGAGGGCTTTGATTGCGTGATGCGCATCGGTGCCTTGAGCGACCTGGACGTGGTCGCCCGGCCGGTGGGGCAGTTGAGCATGCGCAATTGCGCCAGCCCCGCCTACCTTGAGCGCCACGGCGTGCCGCGCAGGCTCGAAGACCTGGCGGGGCATCGGCTGGTCCACTACGTGCGCAGCCTTGGGGCGCGCAGCCAGGGCTTCGAGTACCTGCACGGCGGCGAACTGCGCTTCCAGGCCATGGCCGGGGTGGTGACGGTCAACAACGCCGAGGCCTATTCCGCCGCCTGCCTGGCGGGCCTCGGGCTGATCCAGGTGCCGGCGGTGGGCGTTGCCGAGCACTTGCAACGTGGCGAGCTGGTCGCGCTGCTCGAGCAGTGGCAGGCACCGGCCATGCCGGTGTCGCTGCTGTATGCGCGGCAGCGCCATGTGCCGCGGCGGGTCCAGGCGTTCATGAATTGGCTGGCGGCGTTGCTGGCGTCACAGGTCGACCCGCCGCCGGGCTGAAAATCCCTGGCAATTGCGGTAGGCTGGCATCCGCGCGTTGCCCGCCAGAGGCAACCGTTCCCGCCCGGCGTGCGTCACTTCCGAATTTTTTGTGAGGTTACGTCATGGCCATCAGTTCGCAGGACATCTGCAACGCCGCCGATCAGCTCAAGGGCTTCGTCGGTTTCCACGGTAAGCGCGGCACCCATATCGTGCGTTTCTCTGAAGACGCCTTCGGCATGGACGTGGCCGACGCCAGCATCACCCCTTGCAGCGAATTCGTCTGGCGGCCCGAAGCCGAGCAGCGCATGGCCTTGTGCCGCGAGCGCCTGGCGTTGCTGCTCGACCAGCATGTGGATGACCGGCTGAATATCGGCGAGCCACTGCGCCTGTACCTGCGGCGCACCGACCTGCCGGAAATCGTCGCCGATCGGCGCCTGCGCTGAGCCCGCCTCAGCCGGCATCGTGGCGCTGCTCATGCCCTGCCAGCAGCGCCTCGAAGCCTTCACGGTCCACCGGGCGGCTCAGGTAGTAGCCCTGCACCTCATGGCAACGGTCCTTGCCCAGCGCCTTGAGCTGCTGCTCGGTTTCCACGCCTTCGGCGGTGACGGTCAGGCCCATGGCCTTGCCCAGGTTGATGATCGCCTGGACCACGGCCCGGTCATTGCCGTTCTGGTTGTTCAGGCCGGCGATGAAGCGTTTGTCGATCTTGATGCTGTCGAAGGGGTAGGTGCGCAGGTAGCCCAGCGATGAGTAGCCGGTGCCGAAGTCGTCCATGTTCAGGCGTACGCCCAGCTCCTTGAGGGCGAGCATGGTGCCCAGGGCGCCTTCGATGTCGTTGAGCATGACGTTCTCGGTGATCTCCAGCTCCAGGCGCTGGGCCGGGAAACCGGTTTGCAGCAAGGCTTCGCGCACATCGGCCACCACGTCACTGCGGGAGAACTGTGCCGGGGACAGGTTGACCGAGACCAGCAGTTCGTCGGGCCAATCGCGGGCGGCCCGGCAGGCTTCGCCAAGCACCCAGCGGCCAAGCGGGACGATCAGGTCGCTCTGTTCGGCCAAGGGGATGAAGGTGTCGGGGCCGAGCAGGCCTTCCTGGGGATGCTGCCAGCGCAGCAGCGCCTCGACCGAGACGATGCGCAGGTCGTCCAGGCGATAGCGTGGCTGGTAGTGCAACACGAATTCGTGCTGTTTGATGGCGCGTCGCAGGTCGTTCTCCAGTTGGCGACGGTACTGGATCTGCTGGTTCATTTCTGGCGAGAAGTAGCGCCAGGTGTTCTTGCCGTCGGCCTTGGCCTGGTACAGGGCGATGTCGGCGCAACGGATCAGCTCGCCGGCATCGAAGCCCTGGGCGCGCGTCTGGGCGATGCCCAGGCTGGCGCCGATGTGCAAGGGCTGGTCGTCGAACAGGATCGGTTGCTGCAGGCGCTCGATCAGGCGTGCGCAGAAGCGGTCGATTTCATTGCGGTTGTCCAGGCCATGCAGCACCAGGACGAACTCGTCACCGCCCAGGCGGGCCACCAGGTCGTCGTCGCGAGTGGCATCGCGCAAGCGCGCGGCGACCTCCTGCAGTACCGCATCACCGGCGGTATGGCCGAGGGAGTCGTTGATCAGCTTGAAACTGTCCAGGTCGAGCAGCAGCAGGGTCAGGGGAGGGCTGTCATTGCCACGCAACAGGGCTTGCTCCAGGTGGCGCGAGAGCTTGTTGCGGTTGGCCAGGCCGGTGAGGGCGTCATGCATCGACAGGTGCTGGATGCGTGCATGGGCGGCGACTTCGTCGGTGATGTCGCTGGCGGTGCCGCGAAAGCCGGCGAGGCGGCCGTCGAACAGGATCGAGCGCGCCGAGATCCGGCAATAGCGGCTTTGCCCGTTGGGGTCGTAGTAGGTGCAGCGCAGGTTGGCCATTTGCTGCGGGTCGCTGTCGGTCTGGGTGTCGAGCCAGGGCAACAGGGGTGTGGTGTCGCAGGACAGCAGTTGGTTGAGGGGCTGGCCGAGCCAGTCTTCGATGCGGTAGCCGGTGACATTGACGAAGCGTTGTGACAGATAAGTCAGGCGGTGATGCCGGTCGGTTTCCCAGATCCAGTCGGATGCTGCTTCGGCGACGGCGCGAAAACGCTGTTCGCTGGCTTCCAGTGCCTGGTTGCTCTGTTGCAGGCGCAACAGGCTCTGGTCGATGGCACGGGAGCTGTGCAAGGCGTGGCGGAACAGGTACAGCAGCACCAGGCCCATCACCAGCAGCACGCCAAGCAGCGGTGGCAGGAAGGCCCAGAGCAATTGGCGACCGGGTTGTGGGCTGTTCCAGGCCAGGTGATAGCCGGTGTCGCCCAGGTCGATGTGCGGCTTTTGACGGGCGCCTGCGACATTTTTCTCCAGGCGCATGCCGGCCAGGCCGGCGCCCTCGCCAAGCTGGGTGAGCTTGGCCTCGGTCAGCTGGTCGATGAACAGCATCACCGGTGCCTGGCGGACGTCGCCTTCGAGCACGTCCTTGTCTGGGCGTACTGCGGCGGCGCTGAGCACCGCCGGCCAGCCGTTGAAGCGCACGAACCGGGTGATCTGCTCACGGGCCGGCGCTGCGTGGCGCGCTTGGGCGAGGATCGGCGCAAGCGGCGCGTCCAGATAGGCGGTGGCGGGTGAGTCGGTGGGTTTGCCCTTGAACAGGGCGTAGGTGGTGCCGCCATCCTCGACCACGAACACGCCTTCGTAGCCGCTGGCGCTGTACAGCGATTCGCCGACGTTCTTCTCTTCATAGGCCCATTGCCAGTCGACTTTGCCGGCCAGGTGCTCGTAGGCGGCATCCCATACCGCGTAACTGGAGAGGAACTGGCGTGAGGCCAGCAGCCTTTGCTCCAGTGCCTGGGTGGCGTGGAAGCTGCTGCGTTCCTGCTCCTGGCGGTCCAGGGTGGCGGCAATGTTGAACAGGGCGCCAAGGGCTATCAGGCAGGCGAGGCCGAACAGGGCGCAGAAACCGCCGACCAGGCGGCGTACCTGCAGATGAGAGGTGAGGCGGGTGGCAGAGCGGTCGACATTCCTGTCCATGCGCGTTCGGCTCCTTGAACTGCAGCCTTCGCCCAGGGGCTGGAGGAAGGTTCAGTCAGGATAGGCCAGCCTGAGCGGCGTGACTTCGCCGCGGGCGAAATTGACCTGGTCGCGGCCCTGATGCTTGGCGGCGTAAAGCGCCTGGTCGGCTTCCTGCAGCCAGTGCTCGGGTGTGTGCAGGCCAGGGTGGCAGGCCGACAGGCCGATGCTCAGGCTGATGCGCAGGTCCGGAAGCTGCGGGTTGCGGTAGGCCGCGACCTGTTCGCGCAGGCGTTCCATGGCCTGGCAGGCCTGGGCCTGCTGAGCACCGGGGAGGATCACGCAGAACTCGTCGCCACCATAGCGCCCGGCCTGGTCGTCGTCGCGCAGGTTGCGCGTGAGCGCCTCGCTGAGCTGGCGCAGCACGCAGTCGCCGACCACGTGGCCATAGGTGTCGTTGATGGCCTTGAAGTGGTCGATGTCGATCAGGGCAATCACGGCAGGCAACTGTTGCTGCTGGCAGGCCTGGAACCTGAGCAGCAGCAGGTCCTTCCATGAGCCGTGGTTGAGCAGGCCGGTGAGGCTGTCGGTGCGGCTCAGGGCGCTGAGCCGGCGCTTGTGCTCGGCCAGCTTGATCGCCAGTTGGTAGCAGACCCAGCCCAATGCCAGCGGATAGAGGGTGAGCATCGGCAGGCAGGCCAGGACCTGCAAGGGGGTGGCCTGCGTCTGCAGGCCGGTGCCGAGCAGGGCGCTGGCCAGCACCATGCCGCCGGCCTGGGCCAGCAGACCGCGCAGCAGCATGCGCTTGCCCCCGGCGGCGACGTTGTTCATGGTCATCATCGACAGGATGGTGACGCTGGGCAGGGGGTTGAACTGCATGGCTGCGGTCCAGAAGCCACCCATCATCGAGTCGAGCACAAGGTTGCGTTGTTCGGCCTGGTAGGGGGTGGCCGAGCGACGTGCCCACTGGTACGCCAGGTGCGGCCAGGCGATGCCGTTGAACAGCAGCAAAGCCCAGGCCCAATGCGGTAACTGCAACGGCGCGACGGCGGCCATGACACTGAACAGGCCGATACCCAGACCGATGATGCGCGGCAGGTAGATACGCCTGACGAAAGAAAGTCCCTTACCGCTGCGGTTGTCGATCATGGTTGTGGTTCTTCTGATGAGCGCCGTTTATCGCATAAGTTGTATGAATATTGTTGAACAATCATTCATGGGCTAAGAATGGCCTTGCAAGCCAATTCACGGTTGATGCGACCCCCGTGGAGTAACATGAAGGCTTTCTTGCTGCTTGGAGTGTTCCTGCTCATGGCACCCATGGCTTCATCGGCTGGCGAGCCAGCACCGCACCTGGACGGGCGCTTTTATAACCAGGCCGAACTGCCCCGGGACGGTGTGTGGAAGAAGCTGCGTATCGGCTTCAAGTACCTGTTGCTGCGCAAGCCGCCCGAGACTCGCCCGGCCACTGCGCCAGGCCTGCAGCCCATGACCCGCCAGCAGGTGCTCGATGCACCGGACCACAGCCTGTGGCGGCTGGGCCACTCCACGGTGTTGCTTAAGCTGCGCGGGCGCTTCTTCATTACCGACCCGGTGTTTGCCGAGCGCGCCTCGCCGGTGCAGTGGGCCGGGCCCTTGCGCTTTCACGCGCCACCGCTGGCGCTTGATGACTTGCCAGCGCTGACGGCGGTGATCCTTTCCCACGATCATTTCGATCATCTTGATGAAGACGCGATTCGCCGCCTGGCGCCACGCGCCGAGCATTTCCTCGCACCGCTGGGCGTTGGCGACCTGCTGATCGAATGGGGCGTGCCGGCGGCCAAGGTGCGGCAGCTGGACTGGTGGCAGCAGGCCGAAATCGAAGGGGTACGTTTTGTCGCTACGCCCGCGCAGCACTTTTCCGGGCGCGGCCTGTTCGACAGCAACCGTCGGTTGTGGGCGTCCTGGGTGATGATCGATGAGGGGCTGCGATTGTTCTTCAGCGGTGACACCGGGTATTTCGACGGTTTTCGTGAAATCGGTGAGCGTTATGGGCCGTTTGATCTGACGTTGATGGAAACGGGTGCCTACAACCTGGCCTGGCCCAACGTACACATGCAGCCCGAGCAGAGCCTGCAGGCGCACCTGGACCTACGAGGGCGCTGGTTGCTGCCGATTCACAATGGCACTTTCGATCTTTCCATCCATGCCTGGGAAGAGCCCTTCGAGCGCATCCTGGCGTTGGCCAATGCCGCGCAGGTGCAATTGAGCACCCCGCAGATGGGCGAGCGGGTCAGCCTCGACTCGCCGCACGCCGGGCAGAACTGGTGGCGACCGCAGCCGTTGCGGCGGCAGGGCAAGTCTGCCCAGCGGGCGGTAGCTGCGCGCTAGCTAGTTTTCGTTTGCCGGCGGTTTCTCTTTCTTTAATAGCTGCGAGGGTGGCTTGCCGCTGTCGCTGCGAACCTGGGCATGGCTGATCAAGGCGAAGATGAAGCTGCCGCCGATAATGTTGCCGGCCAGGGTGGGCAGGGCGAAGTCGAGCCAGAAGGTGCGCCAGGTTTCTTCGCCGGCCCAGACCAGGTAGGACACCTCGACCGAGCCCACGACTATATGGGTGAAGTCGCCCAGCGCCATCAGGTAGGTGATCATCAGGATGATCCAGATCTTGGCGTGCTCCATGGACGGGATCATCCATACCATGGTGGCGATCATCCAGCCCGAGACGATGCCCTTGGCGAACATCTGGCTGAGGTCGTTTTCCATGACCTTGCGGCCAACGTCGAGGAAGGCGATATCGGTCTTGCTGTCGAAGATCGGCAGTTCGAGCATCACCCAGGCTACCAGCAGGGTACCGGTCAGGTTGCCGAGCAGGACGATGGTCCATAGCCGCAACAGGCGGCCGAGGTTGGCCAGGGTAGGGGTGGTCATCACCGGTAGCACGGCAGTCAGGGTGTTTTCGGTAAACAGTTGCTGGCGGGCGAGGATTACTGCCAGGAAGCCTGCGCTGTAACCGAGGCTGGCGATCACTTGGGCGCTGTCGCCCTCGGGCAGTCGGGCGTAGAACAAGCCCATCGCCATCAATGACAGGCCCATGGTCAAGCCGGCTGCCAATGCTGACCACCACAGTGCGGCGAGTGTGCGCTCGAGCTCCTGATCACCCTGCGAGCGGATGATCTCGTGCAGCACTGCCGCGCGGGGTGGCTGGTTGTGGCTTGCTTCCTGCTCTTCGTCCGCCGACAGGCCAGGGGTCTTGTCGCTTTGTGCATCGCTCATGATTGCCAGGCTCCGCAGGGGGTTTATCTACAGAGCGGAAGGGGCGGGCAATAGTTGCCAGGCGCGGTCAGAAAGTTTTTCAAGATCAAGGTGTTGACTCTGAGTTCAAAGCGCGTATTATTCGCCTCCTCGCAGCGTTGAACGCAGCGAAGGAAGCAGTAAGTTGTTGAAGTTGAAGGTGTTTTGAAAGAAGCAGCTTCGAAAAATAACTTCAACAAGGCGGTTGACAGCAGGTTGTAACGCTGTATGATTCGCCTCCCGCTACGAGAGATCGCAGCGAGTTAAGCGGTTGAAGCTAAACGAGTTTCTCGGAAAGAACTTCAAAATAAACGCTTGACAGCAAATGAGGAAAGCGTAGAATGCGCGCCTCGGTTGAGACGAAAAGCTCTTAACCAAACGCTCTTTAACAAATTGAATCAAGCAATTCGTGTGGGTGCTTGTGAGTACGGACTGATAGTCAAAAAGATTATCAGCATCACAAGTGGCCATGCGAGAAATCACATAGTCATTTGAGATTGCTGAGCCAAGTTTAGGGTTTCTTAAAAACCCAAGCAGTATTGAACTGAAGAGTTTGATCATGGCTCAGATTGAACGCTGGCGGCAGGCCTAACACATGCAAGTCGAGCGGATGAGAAGAGCTTGCTCTTCGATTCAGCGGCGGACGGGTGAGTAATGCCTAGGAATCTGCCTGGTAGTGGGGGACAACGTTTCGAAAGGAACGCTAATACCGCATACGTCCTACGGGAGAAAGCAGGGGACCTTCGGGCCTTGCGCTATCAGATGAGCCTAGGTCGGATTAGCTAGTTGGTGAGGTAATGGCTCACCAAGGCGACGATCCGTAACTGGTCTGAGAGGATGATCAGTCACACTGGAACTGAGACACGGTCCAGACTCCTACGGGAGGCAGCAGTGGGGAATATTGGACAATGGGCGAAAGCCTGATCCAGCCATGCCGCGTGTGTGAAGAAGGTCTTCGGATTGTAAAGCACTTTAAGTTGGGAGGAAGGGCAGTAAGTTAATACCTTGCTGTTTTGACGTTACCGACAGAATAAGCACCGGCTAACTCTGTGCCAGCAGCCGCGGTAATACAGAGGGTGCAAGCGTTAA